>JAICPS010000137.1 GCA_025929715.1 Anaerolineae bacterium
GCTCAAGGCAGACGACGAAATCCTGAGGTTCTGGGATGCGCCGGTGAATACCCCCGGTCTCCGCTGGGGAGTATAAAGATGGGCTTCCCAGAGCATCTCGATTCCTGAGGAGAAAAGATCGCGACGATGGCAAGTAAAGATCAGATAGTACAATGGCTTAGCAACTTTGCAGACGTGCTCACAGAGAACAAGGAATATCTCACCAGGCTCGATTCGGCAATTGGCGACGCCGATCACGGCATCAATATGAAGCGCGGCTTCGATAAAGTCATGGATAAGCTGCCCACCGTCGCCGACAAGGACATCGGCAGTATTCTCAAAACAATTGGCATGACCCTTATCTCTAGCGTGGGCGGCGCCAGCGGACCACTTTATGGCACTTTTTTCATGCGCAGCGGCATCGCCGCCGCCGCTAAAGAAGAGCTAAACGGAGAAGATCTCGTCGCTCTCCTGCAGGCAGGAGTAGAAGGCGTCGTCCAACGTGGTCGCGCCCAGCCCGGCGATAAGACGATGGTCGACGTCTGGATCCCTGCGCTAGATGCCATGAACGCGTCCTTGGCTTCTGGCGACGACGCCATCGGCGCGCTTGAAGCTGCGGTCGCCGCCGCAGAACAAGGAATGAAGGATACCATCCCCTTGCAGGCCAAGAAGGGGCGCGCCAGTTACCTGGGAGAGCGCAGTATCGGCCACCAGGATCCTGGCGCAACCTCGTCGTATCTGATGCTGAAGGCGTTGTTGGATACCCTCAAGGAAACTTAGTTTTGTAGGCGGTCAACGCCGCCTTTTACTTAATCCAAGGAGTGCATTACCTATGGCTAAATATATAGTTGCAGTCGACCAGGGTACTACCAGTACCCGTTGTATGCTTTTCGATCACAGCGGTGGGGTGGTCGCCGTCGAACAAAAAGAGCACGAGCAAATCTATCCCCAACCTGGTTGGGTCGAGCACGATGCCATGGAAATTTGGGACCGCAGCCAGGAGGTCATCAAAGGCGCCTTGAACGCCGCAAATGTCGAGGCTGGCGATATTGCCGCCGTCGGAATTACCAACCAGCGCGAAACGACCGTCGTCTGGGACAAAAACAACGGCAAACCGTACTACAACGCCATCGTCTGGCAAGACACGCGCACCGATCGCATCGTAGATCGCCTCGGCAAAGACGGGGGTCAGGATCGCTTCCGGCCCAAAGTAGGCCTGCCGCTCGCTACCTACTTTTCCGGTCCTAAGGTCGTGTGGATGCTGGAAAATGTAGACGGCCTGCGCGCCGCCGCAGATAGTGGCGACGCCATCTTCGGCAATATCGACACCTGGCTTATTTGGTGGCTGACAGGTGGACCGGACGGTGGATCCCACGTCACCGACGTGACCAACGCCAGCCGCACGATGCTCATGAACCTCGAAACACTCGACTGGGATGACGAGATTCTGCAGACGATGGGCATCCCACGCCAGATGCTGCCGCGCATCGTTCCCTCAAGCGATCCCGAAACCTGGGGTAACACGCTCGAGGATGGTCCCTTCGGCGAGGCCATCCCGGTCTGTGGCGACCTTGGGGACCAGCAGGCCGCGCTCGTAGGCCAAACCTGTTACAGCGTCGGCGAGGCCAAGAATACCTATGGCACCGGCTGCTTCATGTTGTTGAACACGGGAACCGAACCAATTCCTTCGGAGAGTGGTCTCTTGACAACCCTCGCTTACAAGATCGGCGATCGGCCCGCCGTCTATGCTCTGGAAGGCTCCATCGCCATCACCGGCGCGCTGGTTCAATGGTTGCGCGATAATCTCAACTTTTTCGAGAAGTCAGCGGATATTGAGGAGTTTGCCGGCGCGGTCGAAGATTCGGGCGGCATCTACTTCGTTCCCGCCTTCTCCGGGCTGTTCGCCCCTTACTGGCAGTCGGACGCTCGCGGCGTCATTGTGGGTCTCACTCGTTACATCGACAAGAACCACATCAGCCGGGCGGCGCTGGAGGCTACGGCCTACCAGACGCGCGAAGTACTGGACGCTATGGAGAAAGATTCTGGCGTCGAGCTCAAGGCGCTCAAGGTAGACGGCGGGATGGTCTATAACGAGCTGCTGATGCAGTTCCAGGCCGATATCCTGGGCGTCCCCGTTATCCGTCCCGTTGTGTCCGAAACGACCGCACTGGGCGCCGCATACGCCGCAGGGCTTGCCGTCGGCTTCTGGAACGATCTCGAAGACCTCCGCCAAAACTGGCAGGTGTCCAAGACCTGGGAGCCTCAGATGGAAGACAGCCGCCAAAAGAAGCTCTACGAAGGCTGGCTAAAGGCCGTACAACGCACCATGAACTGGGTCGAGGACGAAGGCGAATAGCCTCTGTTATGAAGAATTTCCATGCACTGATTGTGGGCGGTGGCGGCACCGGCGCCGCCGTCGCCCATGATCTCGCGCTGCGCGGCCTGAGGGTGACTCTGGTTGAGCGCGGCGAAGTCACCTCGGGTACTACAGGCCGCCATCATGGACTTTTGCATAGCGGCGCTCGCTATGCCGTAAACGATCAGGAATCAGCGATCGAGTGTATCGAAGAAAACCTGATTCTGCGGCGTATCGCGCCTGGTTCGTTTGAGGAAAACGACGGACTTTTCGTCGCCGTCACTGAAGAAGACGTCGAGTACAGTCACGCCTTTATCGAGGGCTGCGCCGAGTGCGGCATTCCGGCCCAGCGCCTGACGGCTGCAGAAGCATTCAGATTAGAACCCAACCTATCTGCCGAGACGATCCTGGCTGTTCGAATCCCAGACGCCACCATGGACGCCATGCGCCTGCCATTGCGCTTTTTCGCCTCGGCTAAATCGAACGGCGCGGAGATAAAGACCTACACGGAAGTAGTGGGAATTACAAAACGAGGCAACACCGTTAGGGGTATTCGCGTCATGGATCACGCTACTGCCAAGCATTACGAGATTGGCGCCGATATCGTCGTCAACGCTACCGGTCCATGGTCCGGTCAAGTCGCGGAGATGGCCGGGGTAGACGTCCCGATTCGCCCGTCGCCCGGCGTCATGCTTGCCCTGCGCGGCCGTCTTTGCAACATGGTCATCAACCGTATGACACCCTCAGGCGACGGCGACATCATCGTGCCTCAACGCGGTCTCTCAGTCGTCGGCACCAGCTCCTGGGTCGTGGACAATCCTGATAACCTCGGGCTGCCAAAAGACCACGTTCAGCGGATGTACGACGAGGGCGCAAAGATGATCCCGCGCGTACTGGATGCGCCGTTCCGAGCCGCGTGGTCAGCCGCGCGTCCCTTGATTGGCGAGCGAAAGGCGGATGCGGAGTCGGGTCGCGCGCTCAGCCGCACGTTTAAATGTTTTGATCACGCCGACGAAGGCGTCGAGGGTTTTGTAACTATCACCGGTGGCAAGGCCACGACGTTGCGCGGGATGGCTGAGGCCACCTGCGACGTCGTCGTCGAAAAGCTGGGTCTCGAAGCCGCCTGCCGCACGCGAGAAACGCAGCTGCTGCCCTTTGAAGCTTACTACACGTAGCCGCGGCTTTTTACCGCGTCACCAGAGGCGCCAAATGGAATTCGCGGCTACAAGACAGAATACAGATGCCCGAAGCAACCGTACCGTTCAAAATATTCCGCTACAAACAGGGTCAGAATGCAGGCCATTATGACACCTTCGACGTGCCTATTGACGAAGACACGACGGTTCTCGTCGCCCTGCAAACAATTCGCCGCGATCAAGATTCCACCCTGATGTTGCGCCACTCCTGCCATCATGCATCGTGCGGCACATGCGCTATGCTCGTCAATGGCCGGGAGGAATTGCCTTGCGTCGTGAACGTTCTGGACCTGCGAAGTTCCCCCGTAGTCGTAGAGCCCTTGCGAAACATCCCACTCGTCAGCGACCTTGTGGTCGATATGACAGATTTCTATGCCCGCGTAAATCCTGCAGATCGTCCATACGTCCGCCACAGCGAGTTTCTGCCCTGGGCACAGACGCCGGACGGCATCGACTCTTATTCACGGTTTGAAAATTGCATCGAGTGCGGCGCCTGCGTTTCTGCGTGCCCCATCTCGGGCACCGATCCGGACTACTACGGTCCCGCTGCGCTGGCCGCCGCATGGCGCGTGGTCGAGGAGCCCAGGGGCCGCCAACCACAGCAAGCCTTAAACTGGGTTGACAATGAGAAAGGCTGTTGGCGCTGCCATGTGGCCTTCGAATGTACCGAAGTTTGTCCATCTGGCGTCGACCCTGGCGGCAAGATCATGGCTCTGCGCGGTGAACTCAGTAAGCAGAAGCTACGCGGCTTGTTTGGATTCGGCCGTCGTTGAACGGTAAAGGAGACCGACCTGTGCAGGAAACACAAGATTTAGAGTCGCGCGGTCCAGTCCGAGCCAGACGCCCTCTTACCGCCTGGTTTGACGTGCGCCGCGATCGATTGGGATCCTGGGCCTTCGCACTCAACCGCCTCACCGCGCTCGGTCTGACCCTCTATCTATTTATTCACATGGCAGTCCTCTACTTGCTGGCGCAGGGCGAAAGCCGCTGGGATAGCTTCATCCTGGTTGTGCGCTCGCCCCTATTTCTGGCTCTCGACGTGGTGCTCATCTTCGGTATACTTTTCCACGGCCTGAACGGCATTCGCGTATCGCTGGTCGGAATGGGTATTGGGGTGCGCAACCACCGCCGTTTGTTCTGGATTCTGTCTGCAATCGGGCTGGTCCTGCTACTCGTTAGCGCGTGGCTCGTGTTCACCATCTAGGAGAACTGATATGCGAGACAAATCTCTAACGCACCAGGGCCCTCGCCAGGATCGCTCTGGAGCCATTTGGCTCATTCAAGCATTTTCGGGTCTGCTCCTCGTGGCGCTACTATTGCTTCACATGGTGGCGCACCACTTTATCGTAGAAGGCGGGCTGAGAGAATTCCGGCAGGTAGTTGATTATGCTTCGCATCCCGCGATCTTCGCCATCACGATTATTTTCCTCATTGTTGTTACCGTCCACACCGTTCTTGGCCTGCGCGCTATCCTTATTGACCTTCGCCCGTCACTCGCGGCGCGGCGCTCTATAGACTGGCTCTTACTGGCGATCGGCGTAGCAATCATCATCTATGGCATCTGGCTGGAGTTCATAATTGCCAGATTATGAGCAACATGGTTAGCCTTGTCATCGTCTCGCACAGCGCACAACTCGCAACCGGCGTACGGGAGCTGGCATACCAAGTGGCGCAAGGCAGAGTAGAAATTGCGATTGCCGGGGGCATCGACGATCCCGAGCACCCGATTGGCACCGACGCGATGAAGGTGCTGGAGGCAATAAACTCAGTATCAGACGAGCACGGCATCCTGGTACTCATGGATCTGGGCAGCGCCCTGCTCAGCGCCGAAACCGCGCTTGACTTTCTCGATCCCGACCGGCGAGAAAAAGTCCGCCTTTGTGCTGCGCCGCTGGTCGAAGGCACGGTGGCGGCAGCCGTTCAGGCCTCTGTTGGCGCGAGCCTCGACGACGTATTTAACGAAGCGATCGGCGCCCTTGGCCCTAAACTAAAGCATATGGCCCACGCGGAGGAGCAAAGGCAGGAAACCGGCGCCACAACGTCGGCCGGCGGTTTGCAATTGCGTCTCATCATTCCGAACCGCCTCGGCCTGCACGCCCGTCCCGCGGCGCGTTTCGTCTCGACGGCCAATAACTTTCAGGCCGGCATCGAAGTTCGCAAGGGGCAAAAGCAGGCCAACGCCAAAAGCATTAACCAGGTAGCCACCCTCGGTGCGCAGCAAGGCGACGAGATAATCGTGAGCGCCAGCGGTCCTGACGCCGAGCAAGCCCTGTTGGCGATTCAAGCTTTGGCGGACGACAACTTCGGCGACAAAGAAGACGAAGACGTGGTTGCCCCCATAGTCGAGTCTGTGGTCGAAGCTGCAGAAGACGTACTGCCTGAGCAAGAAGCGAAATTTCTGAGAGGAATCGCCGCGTCGCCCGGCGTCGCCATCGCGCCGTTAGTGCATTATCGCCAGCAGTTGCCGCCGGTGGAGGTAGCCAAAGTTGAAGATCCACAGGCTGAATGGCAGCAGTTACAGGACGCGATCCGTGCTGCACTCGACGAAATAAGCGCGTTGCGGCAACAGATGAGCCGGCAGGGCAATGAGGCCGAAGCTCAGATATTCTCAGCCCACGAGTTGATCCTTCAAGACCCTTCCTTACTCGACAAAGTCAGACTGACAATCGAGGTTCAGGCTCTGAGCGCCCCAGCCACCTGGCAGTCGGAGATCGAGCGACTGGCTGATGAGTACCGCGCCATAGAGGACGAGTACATGCGCGCGCGTGTTAACGACGTCCTCGACGTCGGCCGCCGCGTCTTGAGCCATCTGCTGCAATTAGAGCCCGCATCGTTGCAACTAGAATCGCCGGCCATCGTTGCCGCGAGAGACCTGGCGCCCTCCGATACCGCTCAGTTCGATCCACAACTGGTGCTTGGAGTCTGCACCGAGCTTGGCGGCGCTACCTCGCATAGCGCGATCCTGGCGCGAGCGTTGGGCATTCCGGCCATCGTCGGCCTGGGACCGGCGCTGGCCCGCATTCCTGATCGGCAGCTCATTGCCATCGACGGCGAGATGGGAACCGTCTGGCTGCAACCGGACGAAGAAACCGTCGGAGAATTGCAGCAGCGACGCCAACGCTTTCTCGATCTTCAGTATGAAGCGCGGCGCAGCGCCCAGACGCCTGCAATTACCGTCGACGGACAGCGTATTGAAGTAGCAGCCAATATCGGCGGACCTCAGGACGTGGCGCTGGCGCTCGAAATGGGCGCCGAGGGCGTGGGGCTGTTCCGCACCGAGTTTCTCTTCCTTAATCGCCCTGACGCGCCATCAGAAGCCGAGCAATATGCTGCCTACCGGCAGGTCGCCCAGGCGATGGGCCAAAGACCCGTCATTATCCGCACGCTAGATGTGGGCGGTGATAAGCGGCTGCCCTATCTGGATCTGGGCTTCGAAGAAAACCCCTTTTTGGGCTGGCGCGGCATTCGTTTCTGCCTGGATCATCCCGAGGTGTTTGTTCCCCAGCTCCGCGCCATTCTCTCTGCGGGCTACGAACACAACGTCAGCCTCATGCTCCCCATGGTCAGCACTGTTGCCGAGGTCAGCGCGGCAAAATCGTATCTAGAGCAGGCGCAACGCGAACTGCGTCAGGAGGAGCGGTCATTTGACGACAACATGCAAGTGGGCATTATGATCGAGGTTCCCGGAGCCGTGGCGATTGCCGATCAGCTCGCGCAGGAAGTGGACTTTTTCAGCATTGGTACGAACGATCTGACCCAATACGTCATGGCCGCCGACCGCGGCAATCGACGCGTATCCGCCCTTGCCGACGCGCTGCAACCGGCCGTCCTCCGCATGATCGCCCAGACCGTCGAGGCTGGCCAAAGGGCCGGTATCTGGGTAGGCATGTGCGGCGAGCTGGCCGGAAACACTCTTGCAACGCGCCTTCTCGTGGGATTGGGGCTTGACGAGCTGAGCATGAACGCTCCATCCATTCCGCAAGTCAAAGAGAGAATCAGGAAAATAGACCTTGCTAACGCGCGCCCCGAAGCGCGAGAGCTTCTTAAATTGCACAGCGCAGCGGCCGTAAGCCAGAGGTTGCGCTAATTGACCGCGCCAAAAGTAACCTCAGGATGCCTCTCGGCATAATAACCAACTTCAAACTCCGAGCGAAACAGGCCAATCAGCCGCCCCTGCTTGTCCTTCGTCCGTAGCAACCCGTATGCCCACGGCAATGCCTCGATTTTTTCTGCCGGGCCTTGCACCAGCCTTGCTTCCTGATAACTCAGCGGCTCCAGCCGCGTGGCGACTCCGTATTCGGCATCAAGTCGTGCCTGTACAACGTCAAACTGCAAAATACCGACCACCGCCAGAATTGGATCGCGGCGAGCGGCGTCCGTCTCATATAGCACCTGCATAGCTCCCTCCGTCTCCAGCTGTTCCAATCCCTTGCGGAACTGTTTGTACTTGCTCACATCCTTGTTGATCAACCTCGCAAAATGCTCTGGAGCAAAGCGAGGAATCGGCGCATAGTTGAACGGCTCCTCACAGGTGATCGTATCGCCAATGGCGAAATCTCTACGTCCGCCCGGAATTCCGATAATATCGCCGGCAAACGCCTCATCGATAACTTCCCGTTCGTCCGCAAAGAAGCGATAGGGCCGCGACAGGCGCATCGTGTTGCCCGTGCGGCTGTGAACGACGCTCATGTTCCGCTCAAACTGTCCGCTACACACCCGCACAAAGGCGACGCTGTCACGATGGCGCGGATCCATATTGGCCTGGATCTTGAAAACAAAACCGGAAAAGCCCCTCTGCAGGGGGTCAATCGGTCCATCATCACTTGGATATGCCCCCGGAGCCGGCGCCATCTCGGCAAAGTCGTCCAGAAATAGCTGCACGCCGAAATTAGTAAGCGCGCTGCCAAAATAGACGGGCGTCTGGCGCGCCTGGCGAAACGCCTGCAGATCAAACGAGCGCAGCTCTTCCAGCAAGCCGATATTGACCAGGAGGTCCTCATGTTGCGCATCGCTTAGACCACGGGCGATACGCGGATCGTCGATACCGGTGATCAGCTCTGGGGAGATCGTCTGGTTATGAACCGTGCGGTCAAACAGATGCACGCATTCGCTATGCCGCTCGTAGACGCCCATGAAACGGTCGCCGTCGCCAATTGGCCAATTCATGGGCACCGGTTCCATCTGCAGTACGGTCTCGATCTCGTCCAGCAGCGCAAGCGGATCGCGCGCCGGGCGATCCAGCTTATTGATGAACGTAAAAATGGGAATATTGCGCTGGCGGCAGACCTCAAACAGCTTCAGCGTCTGGGGCTCCACGCCTTTCGCGGCATCCAGCACCATCACGGCGCTATCCACCGCCATTAAGGTGCGATAGGTATCCTCGGAGAAATCCTGGTGGCCCGGCGTGTCGAGCAGGTTCACGACAAGATCTTTGTACGGAAATTGCATCACGGTGGAAGTAATCGAAATACCACGCTCGCGCTCCATTGCCATCCAGTCCGACGTCGCGCTGCGCTGGTTGCGGCGCGCGCGCACACTTCCCGCCAGGTGAATGGCATTGCCATACAGCAGGAGCTTTTCCGTCAACGTCGTCTTGCCCGCATCCGGATGCGAAATAATGGCAAACGTTCGCCGCGCCGTGATACACTCGGCTACCGCCGTGCCTGGCCCTGATCCGTTCTTAGTCATCGACTCTGCAATTCCCGACATTACTTACCCACGTCCGATAAACACGATAAGAGCGGCTCCGGCTGTACCGCAACCGCTCCTCTTCTCGATATGCTACTTGCGACCCACTAGTATAGCTTATCTCCCGCCAAAAGCTATTAGCGATTGATAAGCTGCAGATACACGCCGATGCACACAGATTTAACGTTACCTCGATCTTGATGCGTCTGAGTTAACCCAGGACCTGGCTCATACAGAAGAAATATCATCGTTTATCCGCGTGCATCTGCGTCCAATTCCCTACAGCTCGAGTATATGCCGCGCGATGACCAACCGCTGAATTTCGCTTGTTCCCTCGCCAATGGTCATCAAGCGTGTATCGCGATAGATGCGTTCGACGGGAAACTCGCGGCTATAGCCGTAGCCGCCGTGAATCTGGA
>JAICPS010000585.1 GCA_025929715.1 Anaerolineae bacterium
GCCAAAAGAAAAGAAAAACCGCCATGCCGGCCGCAAATCCCAGCCAGGCGCCTCTACTCCATGAAAAGACCAAGCCAAGCGCCGCCGAGATACTTGCGGCGAGAACAAACAAGAACCAGAAAAAACGGTATCGATCGATTTTCTTTACCGCAAACCAATGCATGGCTTCCCCAGCCGCCGCGCCCACCCCCAGCGCAGCAATCCAGGAAACGAATCCGCCGAAAGGATTAGGCTGCTCGAACGTCCCGTAAGCCCTAAAAAAAGGACCGCCCGCAATCTGGAAATGTTCTGGACCGCTGCCACGAAGCGCGAATTGCCAGATTCCAATCAACGCCTGACTTGTTCCGCCGACAAGAATCAGTGCCACAAGAATGCGCCAACCGCCTTCTCTGGACAAAAACCCTGTAATACGCCCAGCAGGTCTTTCGTCTATCGTCGTGCATAAATCGGTCACGACGAGTGCAACGACGGCAATCTCAATCCACTTAACCAGCTCAGTGAGCCCAGCAGTAAGGGACGCTGCATCGAGGAGACTCACGGCCGCCACACCAAGGAAGATGGCCAGTGGAAGCACAATGGTGGCCTTACGTAGCACGATCTTTCGTGCGAGTGCCGAGCGCAGTAGCCACACAGCAATTGTCAGGAGAAACAGGAGCTGCCCACTGTCTAGTAATCCTGCGCCCAGGAAAACATTTTCAAGCGCGCCCCACGGCGCGGCAAAGAGCATCAACCCTATCCCCACGAGCGGCTCTAAATAGACCAGAATGATCACGAATGGCGCCAGGACAGTAGCAGCAGCGCTCATTAGCGGCAGCCAGGCGATGAGCACACCAAAAACTATCGCTGTAAATAAGGTGAATAGAAAAACGCCCAGCCTGGAGCGCTCTACTACTCTCACTTTTTCCAGCAGAGGTGTGGACACTGTCACCGCCCGCGAGCGCTCGCTACAAAGCCAGGCGCATCTTAAAATTAGGGATCGTCTTTTCGAGGCCCTCTGGCAAGCGGACCGATGGCTCCCAACCCAGCACCGAACGCGCCTTTTCGATGTCCGGCCGCCGCACCTGTGGATCGTCCTTAATACGCTGATCCTGCGGCTGAACAAACGTTATCTCTGAAGAGCTTCCCGTCGCTTCCTTGACTATTTGGGCAAATTCCAGAATCGTCATTTCATTGGGATTGCCAATATTCACCGGCATGACCTCGTCTGAGAGTAAAAGAGAATAGACGCCGTCGACGAGATCGCTCACATACTGGAACGAGCGCGTCTGCTGTCCGTCGTTGTATACCGTTAGCGGCTCTTCACGCAGGGCCTGAGCCAAGAAGTTGGGAACCACTCGTCCATCATTGATCCGCATACGTGGTCCGTAAGTATTAAAAATGCGAACGATACGCGTGTCTACGCCGTGATAACGATGGTAAGCCATTGTCATAGCCTCGGCGAAGCGTTTCGCTTCGTCGTAAACGCCCCTCGGTCCAATAGGGTTTACGTGCCCCCAATATGTCTCTGGTTGCGGGTTCACCTGGGGATCGCCATAAACCTCCGACGTCGATGCCAGCAGATAGCGAGCGCCTTTCTCCTTGGCCAGGCCGATCGTGTTCAAAGTGCCAAGCGAACCTACCTTTAGCGTAGGGATAGGATGTTCCAAATAGTCGTTGGGGCTTGCCGGCGAAGCGAAATGTAACACAGCGTCCAGGGGACCATCGACGTAGAGATAATTGCTGACATTATGCTTAATGAACGCGAACCGTTCATGTCCCGCCAGGTGCGCGATGTTATTGGTGCTGCCGGTAATCAAATTGTCCATTGCGATGACGTCGTGCCCCTCTTCGAGGAACCGGTCACAAAGATGCGAGCCCAGGAATCCTGCGCCGCCGGTAATTAAAAGTCGCATTTCCACTCCTTCTTGCGTCAGCTGCGAGCCGACGTGTAATTGTAACGAGAAATAGGAATCATTCAATCTTGCATTTTCGTCATCGGTGAAGGAGCAAGGTATACTTGCCGCATCGCACGCGTATTTGAAATCGTCAAGTAAAATCCACGACCACTCACGGAGAACTCAATGGGTTCAAAGACACACGCCCGGGCCGGTCCGGTTGAAGAAAACACGTCGCCGGAGATTCATGAGCGACGCAAGGCAGACCACATCCGCATTAACCTGGAAGAAGATGTCTCTTTTAAGCAGCTAACGACCGGATTTGAGCACTATTTCTTCCTCCACCAGGCATTGCCAGAGCTGGATCTTGACGAGGTTCGTACAGCCACCACGCTTTTCGGCAAGCAACTCCGGACACCACTTCTGATCTCCTCGATGACCGGTGGCACTGCCAGAGCCCGCGAGATAAACCTTAAACTGGCCGAAGGCGCTCGGGAAGCAGGGATCGCTATGGGCCTGGGCTCGCAGCGCGCGGCAATTGAAGACCCATCGCTCGCCCACACGTATCAGGTTAGGTCTGTGGCCCCCGAAATTCTTTTGTTGGCCAACCTTGGGGCCGTACAACTGAATTACAAGTACAGCATCGATCACTGCCGGCGCGCCGTCGAAATGGTAGAGGCCGATGCACTGATCCTTCACTTTAATGCCTTACAAGAGGCCGTTCAACCTGAAGGAGACGGTAACTTTGCTAATCTATTACAAGCAGTCGAAAAGGTCTGCCGACTCCTGGAAGTGCCCGTCATCGCCAAAGAGGTCGGCTGGGGCTTTTCTGCTGGCGCCGCACGAGAACTTGCCGGGGCTGGAATAGCAGCGATAGACGTCGCCGGCGCTGGCGGCACGTCGTGGAGCCAGGTAGAAATGCACCGCGCGCCGACCGCGCGACACGCGCGCGTTGCTGGCGCATTCATCGATTGGGGAATTCCCACTGCCGTCGCCATCCAACTTTGCCGTCGAGGAGCGCCGGAATTACCGATTTTTGCCAGCGGTGGCATTAACAACGGCATTGACGTGGCTAAATCAATCGCTCTCGGAGCGCAGGTCGCGGGACTTGCCGGTGA
>JAICPS010000370.1 GCA_025929715.1 Anaerolineae bacterium
AGCGTGTCTGCCCCCGGCGGCGCGGCCGTCGGATCACTGCGCGCCGGCGCGTGGACGTAGAAGCTGGGCTCCTCCGGCAAGTTCTGGTCGCGGAAGATGCGGTCGAAGCTGGCCCGGTAGTCGCCGCCCATGAAGATGTTATGGGTGCGCAACTGCGGGTAAACCCGCTCTACGCCCCAGTAGAACATGATGGCCGACGACGTATATTTCATCCGCCCCAGGCGCCGCGGCGCCGCCTCGGGCGGCAGCAACCGCTCGTAGACATAAAGCAGGTCGGCGTTGGCCGCGACGACGTCGGCCGCCAGATGGGTGCCGTTGCCAAGAACGACCCCGGTCGCTCGCGGCCCATCTACTGTGATGCGCTCGACGGGCGTATGGTAGCGGAAGCGCACGCCACGCCTCTCGGCGATCGCCTCAAGACTGGTAATGACCCGATACATGCCACCCTGTAGCAGCCATACGCCGCCGACCAGCCAGCCCAGCGGATCAAACCACCAGAGAATTTTTTCTGGATCCGCTTCTTCCCGGAACCGCATCGCTTCCATGCGCCGGATAAGGCCGGTTTGGGCGTCGAAAAAAACGGTGAAGGCGTCTTCCTCTCCGGCACAGGGAACGATCAACCGTGCCGTCGTCTCGTCAAGTGGCTCCCAGGGCACGCGCGGGTCGGTCAGAAAAATCGAGGGCAACCAGACGGGTTCGCCCCACCGGCCCAAGTTAGCCCCCATGTCAACCTTGGGTTCGTTTTCGATAACACCCAGCAGCAGCGCCTGGCGGGCGCGCCCATCAAGGTATGTTTCATTGACCTTCAACAACGGATAGCCAAAGAGCGTGGCTTCGATGTAGTGGCGGTAGCCCTGTCCAGCATCGTGGGTAATACGCAGACGTGCCGGAAACGTGACACCGGCGAAGCGGAGCCTGCCCCGCATGGTAATGACGGCCGATGTGACGCGTGGAATTCGCTCCCCGGCAATCGTTGTGTAGTAGCGGGCGACGGGCGCCGGTAGGCCGGACGAGAAGGGTACGTATTGTAGTTCCGGTGTCTCTTGAGGGAAGGTAGCGAAGGGCTTGGGACTGATTCGTAACCAGAGCCAGCCTAGACCAAATAGGGCCGCGGCAACAGCAACCAAGGCGCCGACGATACGAACGGTCACTCTCATGGCACGCTCCTCTAGACTCAGCTTCACCAGATAACTATGCCATCGCGAACGACACGGGTGTAGTGACGAATGTTGGTCAACCTGATGACATATGTCATAAATAAGGCGGGTTGACGGTGTTGGGCGGCATGATTCGTGCCTTCCGTTATGGGCCCTTGATGACATTTGTCACATGACAGCGCACCCGGCCGGGATTATCTTTGACGGTATGAATCCCGCTCAATTTCCGTAGGAGGAATGGATCCCGAAAGTGTTAGATACCTTGTGGCGGGAAGCTGGCACAATCGCTATTGCAGAATAGGGGCGATCTCTCATGTCACAGTTGGCCGAAAGTACAGGAATAGTGGAAGCTGAGACGCGACCACTGGCCTCCAAGTTAAGCAAGATCATATTGGGCGGGCAGGATGGCCTCGTGAACGTAGCAGGTGTTGTACTGGGGCTGGCCGCAGCGACCAGCGATACGCGAATCATCATTGCCGGGGGCCTGGCTGCCACCTTTGCCGAATCAATCTCCATGGCCGCGGTGGCATACACCTCGGTGCTGGCCGACCTTGACTTTTACCGGGCCGAGGTGGCGCGCGAGAAAGCAGAAATTCGCGAGATGCCGGAACTGGAACGGGCCGAAATCGAAGCGATCTTCCGGGGATGGGCCTTTGAGGGGCAGTTGCTTGAGGACGTGGTTGAGCACGTTAGCCGGCACGAAGCGCACTGGGTAGACATCATGATGGCCCACGAACTCCAACTACAGCCGGTATCGCGTGAAAGCCTCCTGTCTGATGCGCTGCTGGTAGGGTTTTCGGCCATTGTCGGCTCGCTGGTACCCCTCGTGCCGTTTTTCTTCGTGCCGGTTTCTGTTGCTGTTGGGATTGGGCTGGTCTTCACAGCCGTGGTCTTGTTTGCCTTAGGTGCGGTAAAAGCGCGGCTAACCATCGGCAATCCCTCCCGCAGTGGCTTGCAGATGATGCTGATAGGGATGCTGGCGGCGTTGGCCGGTTATGCCATCGGTTTGTTGTTTGAAGCGGGGTAAGGATTATCCCCAGGGAGAAACAGGATGAGCCCACAGGTTCCTGAAGGTCGACGGAAGGATCCGCCGCCCGGAGAACGATTCGATGTCGGCGGCTATCAATTGCATCTATTTTCATCAGGCAAGGGCAGACCACCCGTGGTCATGGAGGCCGCCATTTGGGACTTCAGTCTGACCTGGACGCTGGTCCAACCAGAGGTAGCCAAGTTCACCACAGCCGTCGTCTATGACCGGGCAGGTCTTGGCTGGAGCGAGCCAAGCCCCAAACCGCGCACGGCGGCCGTTTTCGTCGACGAATTGCGCACGTTGCTTGCTGCTGCCGGGATAACAGGACCCTATGTGCTCGTGGCGCAATCCTTTTCGGGGTTGCCAGCGCGGCTCTTTGCCTACCAATATCCGGATGAAGTAGCGGGCATGGTTCTCTTAGATGCCGCGCATGAAGATCAGTACCAGCGTTTTCCCAAACCAGTGCAGGATTCTTTTCCGGCAACGAAGGCCATGCAATTGCAGTTCCTGCGTCAGGCTCGAGACGCCGTGGCCAGCCAGGGGCCGGACGCAGCGCCACCGCTCCTGGCGCTCCCCCAGCAGTTTTCTGCCGAAACGGCCGAGATGTACAAATCGCTTTCCGTGGCCGATGCCACTCGTTTCGACGCCATGATTGCCGAGTTGGAAGCGCTGGAAGAATCACAGGCACAGGTCCGCGCGGCGAGGTCTGCGACGTTGGGCAACATACCGCTAATGGTTCTCTCCCATGGCGTGGCACAATCTGTTCCGGGCATGAGCGACGAGGTGAATCGGCAATATGAGGAAAGCTGGCAGCGGATGCAGGTTGGGCTGGCAGGGCAATCTTCCGTGGGCAAGCGCCTGGTTGTCGAGGGGAGTGGCCACATGGTACACCACGACCGGCCTGAGGTCGTGGTCGATGCCATTCGGCAGGTCGTAGCCGCCGTACGCGAGGCTGACGTGGGGAAGGCTCCTTAAGGCGCCGAATCGATCTCGGTGAAAGCGGCGCTGGCCTTCAAGTATGACATCCCTCATGCTAATTAGGTGATTGATGACTCTATCGAGGTCAGATTGGCCTCCCTCATAATAGGTCTAAAGACGCGGCCGGCAGCTGCGCCGAAACGGTGGCTGCAAGCGTGAGTGGCATATAGCTTAAATCAAGGGGTGATGGCGATGAAGGTAATTGTCGACCGCGCAGAATGGAAACGAGAGAGAAAGGTGGTGCTGTCTTTGCCGCAGACGACGTGGCCGCATCTGCGGTTCTTCGCAGAGACGATCGGGCCGCGCCCGGTTGGATCTGCGCCATATTACCGGGCAGCAGACTATATCAGGAGGGAGTTCCATGAGGCAGGCCTTCGGATAGAAGAGCTGCAGTACGAGTGTGTGGACTGGCAGCATGGAAGCACGCTGCTTGAGTGCAGTGGCGAGCCGCTCACGGCCGTAGCAAACGCTTTCTCTCCGGCCTGCAATGTAACGGCTCCGACAGTGGGGCTCTGTACGCTTGCCGAGTTGGAGACCGCCGATCTGAAGGGGAAGATTGCTCTCTTTTACGGCGATCTCTCGGCAACTCCCCTGATCCCGTTGAACTGTAACGTCTACAATGCAGAGCGCGACCAGCGCATCAACCGCCTGCTAGCCGAAAAACAACCAACGGCACTGATCGCGATCAACCTGAACGTTCCGGCCGTGGATTCCATAATCGAGGATGCCGACCTGGAGATCGCTTCCGCGACAGCCCCGGCCGAAGTGGGGCTGCACCTTCTGGCTCATGTGGGTGAATCCGTCCACCTTAAGATCGATGCACGGCGGACGCCGGCGCGGGCGACGACGATTGTGGGCCGTAAGGATGGCCCCTCTCCAGCGCGCGTGAGCTTAATGGCTCACTTCGACACGAAGGTCAGCACGCCCGGCGCAACAGATAATGGCGGCGGAGTGGCAACCTTACTGACGCTGGTGGATCTCCTGAGCCGGGAAGCATTCCCGTTCGGGCTAGAATTCATCGCCTTTGGCGACGAAGAGTACTACGCTTACAGCGACGGCCTTTACGTCGAGAACTACGGCGATGAAATGAAGGAGATTCTCGCCGCCATCAATATGGACGGCGTCGGACAGCGACTGGGCACGAATACCATCACTCTTATGACGGCCTCCGAACAGTTCCGGCAGTTGCTCGATGGTATTCTTGTGGCTTATCCCGGCGTCACCTGGACGGACCCCTGGCCCCAGAGCAATCACGCCACATTTGCCTGGCGCGGTGTGCCCAGCATCGCCCTTAGCTCAAAAGGCGTGGCGAACGTCCATCACCAACCGTGGGACGAATCAAAGTGGCTGGATGAGGGCAAGTTGTCCGAAGTGTTGGGCCTCATTGTGGACATCATAGGGAAGCTGAGAGACAAATCAGCTTCCTGGACCCGAGGAAGCTAGCGGCTCTTTCACGGCCTGGCGAGGCACAACGGCATGCATTTCCGGAGGTTTACGCCTTCCTCCCTCTGGGATCTCGCTTAGCGCGCACGCGCCCCCAGGTGTTCGTGACAAAGGACAGTCCTGCGAGCCACTGCAATAGGGCCGAGACGACGAGGAGCCAGCCCCAGAACGCTGCGTCGCCGCTGCCCACAACAGGCTCGCTGATGGCGCGCAGCAGTAGACCGGCGTTGAGCAGGATATAGGTCGCCCAGCCCAGGGTCGGGCTGCGGCGTGGCTCCTCCCGGTTAAACACGGGAAACATCCAGTAGGCGACGCCAAAAATCAGCTCCGTTACCCAGCCGACCATGAACAGGTGGAAGTAGAGCGGATCAAGTCGGACCACGAACGCCGGCAGTGGCAGC
>JAICPS010000262.1 GCA_025929715.1 Anaerolineae bacterium
AAATTGACCAGCGCGCTGTCCTCTGCGCCCCCCCAGGCCACAAGCGCGGCATCGCGCCACCAGCTCAGCCAGGTTCTCAGCAAGTCGGGTAGCGCTTCGGGATCTTTTGACAAAATATCGGCCAGTTCAAAGCGCTGCACGCGCTGTGCAGGCAGAGCCTTTGACAATGCTTCCAGATGCTCACCGCGCTCCTCTAATATTGCAGGTTCCTTCATGGCGCCTACGGCCCAACCTATACGCCCATCGGCGAGATGCGCCAGTCGTTCGGCCGTCTGCGCGGGCACCTGCCAGCGTTCTTGTAGCGCTCCGGCAATGAAGCGCGCCGGAAGCGGGCGGAGGCCCAGTACCCGACAGCGAGAAGTTATGGTTGGGAGTAAAGCGTCGGCCTCTGACGCCGTTAACAGAATGACGACGTTTTTCGGCGGCTCCTCCAGCGTCTTCAAAAAGGCATTGGCAGCACCCGGCGTGGCGGAATCGAAATGGGTCAGAATGGCAACCTTGTGGCGCGCCTCATACGGGGCGAGGTTCAGATCATGCTGGAGTTCGCGGATATTCTCAATCTTCAACGTCCGCTTGCCACGCCCGCTCACTTCTGGCTCCACAAGCCGCACGTCTGGGTGGCGGTCGGCCGCAATGAGTCGGCAGGAGCGGCATTCACCGCACGGCCGTTGCCAGGCGTCACTCTCCGGGCAGTTGAGCGCCTGCGCCAGCAGGCGTGCCAACGTGGTCTTGCCAATATGCTCTGGCCCAGTGAACAGATAAGCGTGCCCCACCCTGTCGTGGACTAGAGCGCCGCGCAAGAGGTCCACGGCCCACGTATGTCCCACGAGAGAATTCCAGGCGCTATTAGCCAGAACAGGCGAATTCTTCATTATAGGTCCATTGTAGAGCGTAACAGCCAGTACGCAATGAAAAGGCAGAGCCGTATAATATGAGAGTGAGCACAGCCCTTGTAATAAACGGACGCGATCTTAAAATTGACGACGTCGTGGCTGTGGCGCGCGGCCGGCCGGTGGCCCTCGACGATGCTGTCCTGCCTGGCATAGAGCGCTCGCGGCAGGCAGTGGAGCAGCTTGTGGCGCGGGGCGAAGTTGCTTACGGCATTACCACCGGCTTCGGACATTTCAAAGACCGCGTCATTTCGCCGGACCAGACGCGACAGTTACAGTTGAACCTGGTGCGTAGCCACGCGGTCGGTGTCGGGCCGTACCTGCCCCGGGAAGTTGTGCGCGCGATGCTCGTGGTGCGCGCCAACACGCTGGCTATGGGTTATTCCGGGGTGCGGCCGGTCATCATCCGCCGTCTACTAGAGATACTCAACTGTGGCATAGCTCCTCGAATTCCGGCCCAAGGCTCGTTGGGCGCGAGTGGTGATCTAGCGCCCCTTGCCCACCTGGCGCTGGTGCTCATTGGAGAGGGCGAGGCTGAGTACGAGAAGAGTGTTATGTCTGGGGCGGACGCATTGCGCGCGGCCGGGCTGGAACCTGTCGTCCTGGAGGCCAAAGAAGGATTGGCCTTGCTCAATGGCACGACGTTGATGGTTGGCTACGGGGCTCTCCTGGTTCGCCGGGCCATTAACGTCGTGCTCACAGCCGATATCGTAGCGTGCCTCAGCCTGGAGGCGCTGCATGGCACCAGCCGGGCCTACGACGCGCGGGTTCACGCGGTGCGCCCCCATCCGCGCCAGATTGACGACGCGGCGTTTCTACGCAAGAACCTGTCTGGCAGCCAGTTTCTGAGGTCGGCGCGCTCGCTCAACGTGCAGGATCCGTACACGCTGCGCTGCGTCCCCCAGGTTCACGGGGCGGTGCGCGACGCCATCGCTTACGCGCAGTGGGTGGTCAATATAGAACTAAACGCCGTCAACGACAACCCCATCATATTCGTGGACGAAGACAGCGGGGAGACTGACGTTATTTCTGCCGGTAATTTCCACGGCGAGCCCGTAGCTATTGCTATGGACTACGCCGCCCTGGCGCTCACCGAATTGGGCAACATGAGCGAGCGGCGAACGGCGCGTTTGGTGGATGCCGATAGCAATGGCGGCGTGCTGCCCATGTTTCTCACCCCGCAGGGTGGGTTGCAGAGTGGCTTTATGATGGCTCAGTACACGGCCGCCGCGCTGGCATCCGAAAACAAGGTGCTGGCGCATCCTGCCAGCGCTGACTCTATCCCCAGCAGCGCCAACACCGAGGATCACGTTAGCATGGGCGCGACGGCTGTGCGACAGACGGCGCAGATTCTGGACCACGTGGAAACGATTGTCGCCATCGAGCTGCTCTGCGCAGCGCAGGGCGTCGATTTTCGGCGCCGCGCGATGGAAAAGCCCGACGCAAAACTCGGCAGAGGTACGGCCGAAGCCTATCGCCTTATCCGCCAACAGGCGCCATTCCTTGAGCAGGATGTGGCGCTGGCTCCCTACATCGAGGCCGTGCGCCGCCTGGTAGCCGCGGGTACAATCAAAGAGGCTGTGGAGAAAGAACTGGAAAGTTTTGAGCATAGGACTGGAGACAATCCATGAGAGAAGTTGTGATCGTCAGCGCCGTGCGCACGCCCATAGGTCGCCTTGCAGGGGCGCTTTCCGACGTGCGTCCAGACGATATGGCCGCGTTGGTGATTCGAGAGGCCGTCGAGCGAGCCGCCGTCGATCCCGGAGAGATCGAAGAGGTTTACCTGGGCTGCGCCAATCAGGCTGGTGAGGATAACCGCAATGTGGCGCGTATGGCGACGCTGCTGGCGGGGTTACCGCAGCACGTGGGGGCTGTGACCTTTAATCGTCTATGCGCGAGCGGGTTAAACAGCGTAAACCAGGCGGCGCGCGCCATTGCCGTC
Organism: Anaerolineae bacterium; assembly: GCA_025929715.1. GTDB lineage: Bacteria > Chloroflexota > Anaerolineae > Promineifilales > Promineifilaceae > JAAYYY01. Next base: position 2,833 of record JAICPS010000262.1, read on the forward strand.
GGCGAAGGAAACGTCTACGTGGCGGGCGGTGTGGAAAGCATGACGCGGGCGCCTTACTCCTTCCCCAAGAATGCGCGGCCTTTTGGACCGCCGGGTAACATGACTGCCTATGATACGACCCTTGGCTGGCGTTACCCGAACCCGCGTATGGAGGAGCTTTTTCCGCTGGAAACGATGGGCGAAACAGCCGAAAACATCTTTGAGATGAGCTGTGCAGGAGATCTGGAGGGCGGTGAAATCACGCGCGAAGAGCAGGATGCGTTTGCCTTCGAAAGCCAACGCCGCGCTTGTGTAGCCATCAACATGGGTAACTTCAACGGCGAGATCATTCCCGTTGAAATCCCGCAGCGAAAAGGCGATCCTATCGTCGTCGATACAGATGAACACCCGCGGATTAGACGTTCCGCAAACGGCTATGAATTGGATACCAGCCTGGAGGCATTGGCAAAGTTGCGTCCCGCATTTCGTCTGGGCGGCACGGTGACGGCCGGCAACTCCAGCGGGCTAAACGACGGTGCAGCGGCGCTCGTGCTAATGGCGGCGGAACGAGCGCGTGAGCTGGGTATCCAACCGCTTGGGCGTTGGAGGGCCTCAGGGGCGGCAGGCGTCGATCCGCGCACCATGGGGTTGGGACCTGTGCAGGCGACGTGCAAGGCGCTGCAACGCGCAGGCGTTACTCTTGAGGATATCGACCTGATCGAGCTGAACGAAGCTTTTGCCGTGCAGGCGCTCGCCGTCATGCGCGAGCTGCGCATGGATCACGCCATCACCAACGTCAATGGCGGCGCGATTGCGTTGGGCCATCCCTTGGGCTGCTCAGGCGCGCGTATTCTGACCACGCTGCTGTACGAAATGCATCGCCGCCGCGAAAATGGCGAATCCATGAAGCTCGGTCTCGCGACGCTTTGCGTAGGCGTCGGGCAGGGTGAAGCGACGGTGATTGAGCTCCTGTGATGACATTTCGGAAGATGGCGAAGCGAACGCCGCCACTCCTGCGCTGATGCGCGCATTCGTCACCGGGGGCACCGGCTTTATCGGCGCGAACCTCGTCCTCGCTCTGAACCGCCGGGACATTGCTGTTCGCGTTTTGTTGCGTACCTGCTCGTCGGAGAAAGCGTTGGAGGCGCTTACCTATGAAACGGTAGAAGGGGACGTTCTCGACGATCCTGAGCGACTGGCGCAGGCCATGGAGGGCTGTAATTGGGTCTTTCACGTTGCCGCCGTCGCCGACTATTGGCGGCAGAAGCCCGAACGCCTCTACCGCGTAAATGTGCAGGGCACGCGCAATGTGTTGCAGGCGGCTCAACTAGCCGGCGTCAGGCGCCTAGTGTTCACTAGCTCCCTGGCGGCGCTGGGCATTCCACAAAGGAGAGGCGAACTCCTCGACGAGCGCCATGACTTTAACCTGTCGCCTAAGACGTCACCCTATGGTCACAGCAAGCATCTTGCCGAACAAGAGGTGCGCAAGGTTGTCGATCGAGGCCTCGACGCTGTTATCGTCAACCCCAGCATCGTGCTCGGCCCGCGCGACGTCAACCAGATTTCTGGTTCCATTGTTACGGAAGCTGCTCGAGGGCGGCTGCGCTTTACGCCGCCTGGAGGCGCTAACTTCGTGGACGTTGAGGACGTCGCTGTTGGGCATATCGCGGCGGCGGAGATAGGCTGCGCCGGCCAACGTTACATTTTGGGCGGGCACAATCTAATGTATGCTGAAGCCATTCCCATCGTCTGTGAAGTTGTGGGACGCACGCCGCCGTCATTCAAGATCCCATCGTGGATTTTGCCTTCCGCCGCGCTTGCCGTGCGCGGCGCCCGGGCATTGTTCGGCAACGCTGTTCCCTTCGACGAAAATCAGGTTCGCATCATGGACGCCTTAATATTTGCCGACGCGCAAAAGGCGGTCGAAGCTCTCTCGATTCCGCAAACGCCGTTCAGAACCACTGTGCAGCGGACGTATAATTGGTACAATGAGCACGGTTATTTGTGAGAAGGAGGAGTTATGAGTGTAACTGCTATGACAGCCAGTCGTAGCGCTGCTCCAACGACTTCCAACCATTGGATCTACAACCCTCGTTGGGACCTCATATTTATCAGCTTCAGCGTTGTGCTCGTGCCCGTCCCCTATCTTATCTGGATCCTGATGAAAGACGTGCTCAGGGTGGAGTCCGACTTCGGACGGCAGGCCGTGAATCTACTGATTGCGGCGCTCATCGGCGGCCCACATATGTATGCCACGTTTACACGCACCGCTCTCGACACCGATTTTCGCGAGCACTACGCCGGCTTTGTGCGCTCCTCGATTATTATTCCCTTGATAGTCATTACGCTGGCGCTGACGAATCTGACGCTACTGCTCACCATCTTCTTTTTCTGGGCATCAATACACGTATTGCACCAGATCCTTTTTGTCGTCGAGGCCTATAAAAAAAAGGGTGGCCGCGCGCTGAAAATTCCGCTGTCTCCCCTTTCAAGGGCCATTGACTATGCTGTGGTTTTGACCAGTCTCTATCCTATCGCAGCGTACCGACTCGCCATCACTCAGGATTTTGCAATCGGTCCCAACAATCTCAACGATGTAATCCCCGCGTTTTTTGAACAGCCCTGGGTCGTCTATGCCGCAGGCGCTGCCTTTGGCCTTTCTCTGATAGCCTTTCTTGCCAAGAGCGTCATCGAGCTACGCCAGGGGACGGCGCATCTTCCAAAAATTATCTTTATTTCGCTAACCGCGGCGGCATCGTTCATTGTCCCCGCGTTGGGCAACCTCGATACAGCATTCCAGGGCATGAACGTCTGGCATTCTTTCCAGTATCTAGCGCTGACCTGGTATATCAACCGCCTGCGGGCGGACCGCGGCGATCTGCGGCGGACGCCGTTGGTGCAGCGTATTTCCGCCGACGGCAAAGCCAAAATTTACTATGGGTTTAATCTAGCCCTGACGTTTGGCGCGGTGATCATCATCGGCATCGTCTTTCTGATCCTGCACTTTGGCGTTGGCGGCAAATGGAGCGAGGCCAGTTACGCCATCGAGACGTCCTACTATATTGGGGTGCTTTCCTTCCTCTGGATTCACTACTATCACGACCATTTCCTGTTTACACAGGCTGAATCGGTGCTGCCCTGATACGAGACTATCACATGCCGCCCGCGACCTGTTTTAGATCGGCCAGATGTTCAATCTCGTGATCGGCGATCCTGTGTAGCACTTCTTCGATAGACATGATTCTCAGGCTGCCGTGACGTCCTGTTAGCCCTATTTCTTCCTCGCTCAAATCGTCAAGAATCTGAAGGAGCCGCTCGCGATTATCGGCCATCATCGCCATCAGATCTGCGGGCATTTTGTCCATTAACTTGCGCACGCCACCGGCGTTGTAACGGTCCAGGTCAAAATCGGGGGGTACGCCTTCTTGACCCTCCCGAATCTGTTGTATGAGCCGGATCATGCCACCTTCGGCCCACGTCAGGTGGCGCAACACATCCTGCGCCGTCCATTCCTCGTCATGGACGTACACCGGTTCTGTCCAATCGCCCTCGTCCAGCTTTCTAGCCCACTGAAGAAGGTCTTTGCGCGCATTCGACAGCTTTTCCTTGATTTCTACTTTCTTCGCACCAAGCACGCCTCATGTCCTCCATTGCAGTCTGGTTACGCAGCATCATCCGCCCTATTATTGATGCTAAAAGTCAATTCATCACGCTCGCCTTCGACGGTTACAGTTGCT
>JAICPS010000499.1 GCA_025929715.1 Anaerolineae bacterium
ACTTCCACGCGCATCCCGGCGGCGCGTAGCTCGGCGGCGACGTCACGGCAGTAATCCACGTGGCGATCGGTGATCGGAATCAACACCGCCTGCACCGGCGCCAGCCATAGCGGGAAGGCGCCGTTGAAATGCTCGATCAGAATGCCCACGAAGCGCTCCATGCTGCCAAAGGGGGCGCGGTGGATCATGACCGGCCGGTGCTTCTGCCCGTCCTCACCCACGTACTCCAGCTCGAACCGTTCCGGCAGCAAGAAATCGACCTGCACTGTGCCCAGCTGCCACTCCCGCTTCAGCACGTCGCGGAAGATAAAGTCTAGCTTGGGCCCGTAAAACGCCGCCTCGCCCACCTCCAGCGTATAGTTCAGTCCAAGGCGATCCGCGGCGTTGCGGATCGCGCTCACGCCTTTCTCCCACATCTCCGGCGCGCCCGCGTACTTGTCGCTATTCGGATCATTGGTTCCCAGCCGCGCGCGAAAATCCTCGAAGCCCATCGCGCCAAAGACATACTGAATCAGCTCTACGACGTGAATAAACTCCTCTTCGAGTTGTTCAGGCGTCACGAAAAGATGCGAATCGTCCACCGTAAAACCGCGCACCCGCGTCAGCCCGGTGAGCTCGCCGCTCTGCTCGTAGCGATACACTGTACCGAACTCCGCCAGGCGCAGCGGCAGGTCGCGATAACTGCGGGGCTCGCTGCGATAGATCTCGATGTGATGCGGGCAGTTCATCGGCTTAAGCAAAAAGCGGTCGCCTTCGACTTCGATGGGCGCGTACTGGCTCTCCTTGTAATACGGATAATGCCCGCTGGTGATATAAAGGTCGATCTTGCCGATGTGCGGCGTGATCACCGGCAGATAACCGCGCTCCATCTGCGCCTTGCGCAAGAAACTCTCGAGCGTCTCGCGTAGGACGGCCCCGTTCGGCAGCCACAGCGGCAGTCCCGAGCCTACCAGCGGAGAAATATGAAACAGGCCTAACTGCTTCCCGAGGCGGCGGTGATCCCGCTCGCGCGCTTCTTCCAACCGCCGTAGATAGTCGTCCAGCTCTTCCTTCTTGTGCCATGCCGTGCCGTAAATGCGTTGCAACTGCGGGCGGTTCTCGTCGCCGCGCCAGTAAGCGCCGCTCGTGCGCAGCAGCTTCACGGCATTGGCCTTCACTTGCTTGGTATAGCTTACGTGCGGGCCGCGGCAGAGGTCCACGAAATCACGGTGCTGGTAAATACCCACTTCGTCCACCGGCTCCGAGATCGGTTCGCCCATCTCGTTCACCTTGCCCGCAGCCAGCTCTTCGATCAGTTCTACCTTGTACGGCTGGTCCTCAAAGAACTCAAGGGCCTGCTCCACCGGCATCGATGATTGCTCGAAGCGGGCGTTCTTCTTCAGGAGCGCCTTCATGCGCGCCTCGATTTCCTCCAGATCCTCCGGCGAAAAGGTCACCGGTTTCCCCTGCTCGTCGCGGCCCAGGTCGAAATCATAATAAAAGCCATCCTCGATTGGCGGCCCAATCGCCAGTTTGGCATCCGGAAAAAGCTCCAGCACTGCCTCGGCCATCACATGCGCCGCCGAATGGCGCATGCGGTACAGTTCTGATTGTTCGTACGGCACGCTGCCGTTGTTGTCTGACATGTGTCCTCCGGAAGAGGTTGAGAGATTGGAGATTAATCGCTCAATCTCACAATCTCTAATCCCCTGATCTCCACTTCTCCACAACAAAAAACGCCACACACCCACATCGGGGCGATGGCGTTCGCGATTCCACCCAACTTCGATCACCGCCCAAAAAGATTGAACGATGATCCTCATTGTAGCCGTTAACGGGGCCAACCGGGCTCTCTTACTGGGCGTGCGCCGGACGCACACCGTTCACAAAACCACTCTCGGGGGGTTTTCGCTGCCGCCTTTGCCGCAAGGGCTCACAGCCCATCGACCCTCGCTCTCTGAGACAGGCACAGCAGCTACTCGTCCCGATCAACGCATTCGTATTCTATCGGTTTTGCTTAAATTATAGGGGCTGTACAGTGCCTGTCAAGGATTTAAAACTTCGTTCAGACGACTGCCAACGCCTTCAGAGGCAAGGCTTCTGCCTCCAGGCGAGTCAAATCAACAACTTTGCTTGCGTTATCAATATCAATCCCCACCGGTTTCCCATCCTCGTCATAATCAATTATGACGCCGTGTGAGATTTCAATAACATCCGCACCAGGCGCTGACGAGAGTTCAATATATAACGTATCTGTTTCTGGATAGTAATGAAATTTCATCACGGATTCCCTTTAAAGTTTCGATCCGGGAAAGCATTGTGTACGGTCTCGCCGTCTTCAAGTGTTACGACTCTTAAATACTTTTCCAGCTCCTCAATATAAATCCAAAAGCGAATTCGTCCGTCTTCTGGCTGCACCTCACGATGCACGTAATCTATTAGAGCCTGTTCGCACCATGTGCGTTTGAGATACGGTCGCTTCGCCAATATGCCCTCTTCAAAGTAGCGAGTCGTTTTCATCTAGGGCCTTATTGTATCATGGAATGCTACGGTCGCGATCGATATAATCTGGAGTGCGATACGCCCAATACCAACAAATCGGCGTTTATCAGCGTGCATCGGCGGCGAATTCGCGTTTACACGACAGACCCGATTGCACACCGTCCTCACCATGCTATAATGCACCCGTTATTCTGAGGAGCATACCGGCGAATTGATGACGAAGGATTCCAACACGCGACGCAACCAGCCCAAGGTTAGTCTACCGCTGTGGGGGGTGGCCCTACTCGCCCTTTTTATCGCCGTTCTGATCATTGGCAGCACCATCTGGCTGTTCAACACGGTGCAGGGCATCGCTTCCACGCTGGATACGACGGCCCCAGAGTTCGTGCCCGGCGACGGCGGGGCAGGGACAGAAAACATCTGGAACCTGGACGATCCCCTGGTAACGCCGGCAGCGGAAGAGGGCGGCGTGGGAGCAGGGCTTTCGCCCGACGTGCTGCGACCCTGGTCCGGCAAGGAGCGTGTATCGATCCTGATCATGGGCATCGACCTGCGCTGCGACGAAGAGGGCCCCACGCACACCGACACCATGATGGTGCTCACCATGGATCCCGTCGGCCTCTCGGCGGCGGCCCTTTCCCTGCCGCGCGATATGTGGGTCGAGATACCCAACTACGGCGCCAACAAGATCAATCAGGCTTACTTCTTCGGCGAAGCGTACGACTATCCCGGCGGCGGAGCAGCCCTCGCCGTTGAAACGGTCGAGGCCGCGCTAGGCGTGCCCATCGATTACTACGCCGCCGTGAACTTCCAGGCATTTATTGACTTCGTCGACCTCATCGGCGGCATCACGGTCGAGGTGCCCGAGGATATCGACGATCCGACCTATCCCGACAATTGCTATGGCTACGATCCCTTCTTTATCTCTGATGGAGAGCAGGAACTGGGCGGCGAACAGGCGCTGAAGTATGCACGCACTCGGGCCACGGCCGAGGGCGACATCGACCGCGCCGCCCGGCAGCAGCAGGTTGTGCTGGCGGCGCGCGACAAGCTGCTGCGCCTCGACATGGCGCCCCGCCTGCTCGTGCAGGCGCC
>JAICPS010000223.1 GCA_025929715.1 Anaerolineae bacterium
CAGATGCACGCGGATGTCCCCGCGTGCATCTGCGGCTATAGCTCTGTTAGCCTTCGTACCGCTGCTGGTTTTCGTCGATGATTTGCTGGGAGCGGGAGCTGGCTTCTTCGAGCGCGGCTTGCACGTCGTCTTGCTCGCCCATCAGTACGGCATTGACGACAGGGCCGAATTCACCCCACAGGGCGCCTTCGAGTTCAGGCACCTGCGGCAGGATCACGGCTTCGTCGGCGCCGGCGGCGATGGCGGCGATGGGCGCGGCGACTTCTTGCAGCTCGGCGCTTTCACGAACATCGGTGCGCGCCGGAATCTGGCCCGCCTTCGCCCACTCGACCGAGTTTTCGGACAGCCAGCCGATCCAGCAGGCCGCGGCGGCTTGTTGTGCGGGGTCGTCGGTGGTCAGCGCGAGCTGGTGGGAGCCGGCCCACACGGCATACTCGTCGCCAACTTGTGGCAGCGGCGCAAAGCCCACGAAGTCGAGCTGTTGCAGGTCGCTGATGTGCCAGGGGCCGTGGAAGACGATGGCAGCGTCGCCTTGCTTGAAGACGGCGACTTCGGGGTCGCCAGCGCCGCTGATCTCGGGCGAGTATTGCTGCTTGAGGTCGTTGACGTAGGTCAATGCCTGGGCGGCGGCTTCTGTACCAAACGTGGCTTCGGTGCCCTCTTCGTTCGTTAGCTCGCCGCCATACTGCTGAATGAAGGTCTGGAAGAGAGTTTCGGCCTGGAAATTAGTGCCGATGGCCACCGGCGTAATGCCTGCTGCATCCAGCTGCTCGAGGGCCTGCTCGAATTCTTCGCGGCTCATGGGTTCGGTGCCGGGTTCGGGGACGCCGGCCTCGGCGAAGAGCTCTTTGTTGTAGTACATGACGAGGGTGTGGATGTCGAGGGGGATGGAGTAGCGCTCGCCTTCGTAGGAGCCGGCGGTCCAGACGTTTTCGGGGAATTCGCCCTCGAGGTTCTCGCCGATCAGGGCCAAAACTTCGTCGGAGAAGGGGTGGATGACGTTGCGCTCGGCCAGCTCGGCCACGTTAATCACGCGCGCGACGGTCAGCGCGGGCAACTGGTTGGCCGCGGCGGAGGCGTTCAGCTTTTGGACGTATTCAGGTTGCGGGACGTGATTAACGGTGATGCCAAACTCGTTTTCGCTGCTGTAGCGTTGGGCGAGGGCTGTCATTTCGTCGCCATCAGGTCCAGTGAGCGGGCTCCACATTTCGATGGTTTGTCCACTGGCGATTCCAGAGCAACTGACGTCGGCTACCTCTTCGACGGGTTCTTCAGCGCCGGTCTCCTCACCGCCAGTCTCCTCACCGCCAGTCTCTTCGACGTCGACTGCAGGGGCTTCGGTGGGCTCCTCGCCGGCGCCGCCACAGGCAGCCAACACGAGCGCAATACAAATCAGGAATAACAGGGAAATTTTACGGAAATTCATCTCTTTCGCCTCTCCTTCCTTTGTGGAGGACCTCGTTAGGGGCCTCACCTGAGGCGCTCTAAAGAGGGATAAAGAAAACAGTAAACGGACGTGTACCTGTTTACTCAATGTGATGGGATTCCCTACCACCTCCTCTTTTATTGTTGATCGGAGAACGCTGCAAGGTAAAGCAAATAAGACGGGGAAGGACATTTAATTCAAGAATATGGTTACAAAACATATTAATTGCATTATAATGGTTTGTCAAGGATAGTATTGTGACAAAAGGGTGTTAGGTCGGCCTTTCGTGGCGAAGAACAGGGAATAAATTGACAGCGATTCGAGAAGTATGCTAGATTATCGCTAGTTTCCTTCAGTTTTTGTGAATCAAATAGAACTTTACTGGTCGCAGGAGAGTATAGTTGGCTGAATCGACGATTATTCCCGGACGCGTTCTTTACGTTGACGCCGAGAGCGAACAGGCGGAGGTTCAATTACACGCGCTATCTTCCTCCACGCGGTTGCAAATCTTGAACCTTTTGCGAAGCCGCGTGTTGAACGTCGGCCAGATCGCCGAAGAGCTGGGATTGCCGGCTTCTACGGCCACTTCTAATATAAATGCACTGGAAGAGGCGGGCCTGATCAGTACGGAATTGCGACCGGCGACGCGCGGCCTGCAAAAGGTGTGCGCGCGGGCTTACGACGCGATCATTGTGGAGCTGGCGCGCGGCGCGGAGGAAGAACAGCAGAGCATCGAAGTGTCCATGCCGGTGGGCGCCTATGTCGATTGCCAGGTGGCGCCGACCTGTGGGCTGGCGAGCGACAAGGGTATCATCGGCTTCTTTGACGACCCGGCTTCTTTCTTTGAACCGGATCGCGTTCATGCCCAACTGTTGTGGTTTCATTATGGCTTCGTGGCGTATCGCTTTCCCAACCGCCTGCCGCCGAAAGCTATCCTGGAGAGCCTTTCTGTGAGCCTGGAGATCTGTTCAGAGGCGCCGCTACATCACGAAGAGTGGCCTTCAGATGTCACCATGTGGATCAATGATGTGAAGATTGGCACGTGGACGAGCCCGGCCGATTTTGGCGGACAGCAGGGCGTTCTGACCCCGGATTGGTGGGAGAGCTGGAACTCGCAATACGGCCTGCTCAAGGTATGGCAGGTGAACGCCGCCGGTAGTTTTGTGGACGGCCGGCGCGTTTCGGACGTGACTGCTGGGCAATTGAAAATTAGGGATGGTTCCTCGATTGCGATGCGTGTAGGAGTGCAGCCGGAGGCCAGAAACGTGGGCGGCATCAATATTTTTGGCCGGGGTTTTGGGAATTACCCGCAGGATATTGTGCTGAGGTTACGTTATCACTAAGCGGCCAGCAGGATGCCGGCGCTCCGACTTAGAGGGAGGATTTAAAGGTTATGCCTGTCACGTCACAAGTCGTCGTCTTTAGCGGACCTCGCCAGGTGAGCCTGCAAGCAGAGGAACAGCGCGGGCCGGGCGACGGCGAAGTGCTTTTGCGCACGCTTTACAGCGGCATCAGCGCCGGCACGGAGCTGACCGCCTTTCGCGGCACGAATCCTTACATGCACAAGCAGTGGGACGGCGAGCAGCGCCTGTTTGTACCAACCGATTCGCCCGACTTGCGCTATCCGGTGCGTGGCTGGGGTTACGAAGAGGTTGGCGAGGTGTTGGAAGTGGGACCGGACGTGCAGGGCGTCAGGGCCGGCAACGTCGTCTACGGCACGTGGGGTCACCGCTCGCACCATATTGTCGATGCAGCCTATGCTCGCCAGCGGCTCCTGCCGGAAAACGCGCCGCCGATCATAGGCATTTTTTCGCAGATTGGGGCCATTGCGCTGAACGGCGTGCACGACGCCCGCATCCGTATCGGCGAAACGATAGCCGTTTTTGGGCTCGGCGTGCCTGGGCAGATCGTGGCGCAGTTGGCGAGGGAATCGGGTGCCACGATCATCGGCGTGGACTTGTTCGCAGCGCGACTGGAGAAAGCGCAGGCGCTGGGGGCGGTGGATGTGGCGCTCAATGCAGGGGATGGCGAGATAGCAGAGCGCATCCGGGCGTTGACCGAGGGGCGGGGCGCGGACGTCGTGCTGGAAGTGTCGGGGGCCAGCGGCGCGCTGCACGAGGCGATCCGCTCGGCGGCCTATTCGGCGCGCGTCGTAACGCTGGGCTTTTTTCAGGGCGAGGCGCGTAACCTGTACCTGGGCGAAGAGTTCCATCACAACCGCATCAACCTGGTCTGCTCCCAGATTTCGGGCGTGGCCCCCGAACTGACCTATCGCTGGAACCGCCTCCGCCTGGCGCAGACGGCGATGGCGCTGGCAACCCAGGGGCGGCTGAACCTCGAGCCGCTAATCAGCCACACGTTCTCCTATCGCGAGGCGGCGAAGGCATTTCGGCTGTTAGACGAGCAGCCACATGAGGCGCTGCAGGTGGTGTTAGATTTCACGAACGGCGATGAGGCGGAGGCGGCATGAAGATTGCTATGATTGGGACAGGAGGAATGGCGCAGCGCCATTTGCGCGTGTTGTCCGGATTCGAGGACATCGAGATTGTGGGTCACGCCTCGCCCACGCCGGGCCACGCCGAGGCCGCGGCGGCGCAGTGGGGCGGGCGCGCTTATCGGGATCACGAAGCGCTGCTAGCCAAGGAAGCCGTGGACGCGGCGTGGATTGCCGTGCCGCCGGACCAGCATGGCGCAGTAGAGCGTGCGCTGATCGCGCGCGGCATTCCTTTTCTAGTGGACAAGCCGCTGGCGGCCGACCTGCAAACGGCCGAGGAGATCGCCGCGCTGCTGGCCCAGGTCCCGGCTACGGCCGGGCGGCCTGTCATCGCCGCCGTAGGCTATCACTGGCGGGCGATGGACACCGTGGCCGGCGTGCGCGAGGCGCTGGCGCAGCGGCCGCCGCGCATGATTCTTGCCGCGTGGCACGACGCCACCCCGCCGCCTGCCTGGTGGCACCGGAAAGAACAGAGCGGCGGGCAACTGGTGGAGCAGGCCACGCACCTTTTTGATTTTGCGCGCTATATGAACGGAGAGGCGACGGTGCTGGCTGCGACCTCCGATCATCTACCACGGGACGCGTTTCCAGGACTGAACGTGGACACCAGCAGCGCCGTGCTCCTGCGCTTTGACAATGGCGCGGCGGGGGTGGTCAGCGCCACGTGCTTGCTGCAAGGCGCACCGGAGGTGTATGTGAAGTTTATCTGTGACGGTCTGGTGGTGACCGTGGAGCGAAACGGCGTGATATATGAAGATGGATGCGAGCGGCGGGAAGTCCGTCTGAGCGGCGATGCCGTGCGGGAGGAGAATTTGGCTTTCCTGGAAGCGGTGCGGCGGAACGACCCTTCGCTTCTGTACAGCACTTACGAGGACGCGTTGAAAAGCCACCGCCTGTGCTGGACGGCACAGCAGATGGCTAACTAATTTTCCCGGAAACTCCAAGTTGCCGGGAAAATCGAAGTGGAGCTATGAGAGAACGACACTCGCTAGATGGCGCCTGGCAGTTTCAATACGACCCGGACGGCTCGCTGACCCCGGAGACGATCGCGCCGCAGCACGAGGTCGTCGTGCCGATGCCCTGGCAGGCGCAGTGCGAAGATTTGCGTCACAAAGGCGGCATCGCCTGGTACTGTCGCAGATTCGAACTCGGGGAAGCAGCAGGGCGCGCCGCCGTGCTGCACTTTGGCGCTGTGGACTATCACGCGACCGTCTGGCTCAACGGGGCATATCTGGGCGAGCATGAGGGCGGCTATTTGCCGTTTGAATTCGACGCAACTGCGTCGCTGCGGGCCGGCGAAAGCAAGCTGGTGGTGCGCGTCGCCGATATGGACGGCGACGCGCAAGATGGAAGCGGCTACCCTTTTGGCGAGATTCCACACGGCAAGCAAAGCTGGTATGGTCCGTTGAGCGGCATCTGGCAGTCTGTGTGGCTGGAGCTTCGCCCGCAACTGCACCTGCGCCGCCTGCGGCTAACGCCCAACTGCGAGACAGGAACGATAGAGGCGCTGGCGCCAGTCTCGGCCGCCGCTGCCGGCTGCCGCCTGCTTTTGCAGGTGCGAGATCCACAAGGGGAATTAGCCGCTGAAATGTGGGCGCTAGCGCCGGCCCCGGCGCTCGTGACGCTGGAGGCGCCGGTCCAGCGCTGGGACATCGGGCAGGGCGCCCTATATACGGTCACTGTGGAGCTGTGGCAGAACGGGCGCTGCATCGATCGCCTTAGCGACCATTGTGGATTCCGCACCGTTGGCGCGCGTGACGGGCGAATTACTATTAACGAAGAAGCGATTTACCTGCGCGGAGCCCTAGACCAGGGTTACTATCCGGGCACGATTTACACGCCGCCAAGCACGGTATTCTTGGAAGCGCAGGCGCGCAAGGCGCAGGCGCTCGGTCTGAATTGCTTGCGCAGTCACATCAAGATCGAAGACCCGCGCTACTATGACGTTGCCGACCGCCTGGGCATGCTGGTGTGGGCGGAGTTGCCGAGTTGGAGCCAGTTGACGCCGGGTTCCGCCCGGCGCGCCTTGCAGACGTTTCGGGGGATGGTGGAAAGGGATTGGAACCATCCCTCGATTTTCGCCTGGTCGTTGGTCAATGAAGATTGGGGCACCGATTTGCGCGGGGAAGCGGCGCACCGGCGATGGCTGGCGGACTTTTCCCGGCGGGCGAAAGAAATTGATAGGACGCGCCTGGTTGTGGATAACTCGCCCTGCGCGCCGACCTTTCACGTGGCCAGCGACATGGAGGACTACCATCATTACCGCCTCATTCCCGACCACGCCCGTGAATGGGACGAGTGGCTCGAGGCGTTTGCCGGCGGCGCGGCTTGGGCCTGGGCTGATGATTTTGCCGAGAACAGACGCGAGGATATGCCCCGCATCGTGAGTGAATTCGGACAGTGGGGGCTGCCGCATCCGGACGCCGTGCGTGAAGATGGCGCCGAGCCCTGGTGGTTTGAAAATGGGCTCCATTGGGGCGACGGCGTGGTGTATCCGCATGGCGTGCGCCAACGGTTTCAATTCTGGGGGCTTGAAAAGGTTTTTGGCAGCTTTGACCGCTTTATCGCCGCGCACCAGACGCAGATGGCGCGGGGTTTAAACTACGCCATTGGCGCCATGCGGCAGTGGCCCGCTATCGGCGGTTACGTGATCACGGAGCTGACGGACGTGCACTGGGAAGCCAATGGATTGATGGACATGCAGCGCAACGTCAAGCAGCACCTCGACGCGCTGACAAAGGTCAACCAGGATCGCGTGGTGGTTATCCGCCCGCAGCGCTGGAGCGGCGCGCCGGGTACAGAGATCGCCGTGGATGTGCAGGCGTTTGACGTACATGGCGCGGCGCGGCAGGGAATCTTGCAGTGGGAATCGCGGGCTGCGGCAGGGCAGATCGCGGCTCCGGGCGGCGCGTTCCGCGTGCCGCTGCCCGTTGATGCAGTAGGGTGCTACGTGGACGTGCAGGTGCGTTGGCAGGACGAAGGCGAGCAGACGCTGGCGGCCGATAGCGCGGCGTTGAGCTGTCCGCAAGCCGCGCTCGCGCGCCCGGCGCTGCGCGTGGTGGACGACAAGCCTCTTGCGGACGCGCTCGCTGCGCTGGGCTACCCGCTGGCGCTTGATGAAACGGCTATATGGGTAGCGCGCAACTTCACACCTGCCTGCCGCGAAGCGGTCAAACAGGGCGGCAGCTTGTTGCTGATCACCGACGGCGCAGATGAGGAGCCACTGCCTGTAGGCCACGTCACACAACGCGTCGGGACAAGCTGGCAGGGCGATTGGGCATCGTCGTTTAGCTGGCTGCGCAGGGATGGGCCGTTTGCCGGGCTGCCGGGCGGGCCGCTATTGGACATGGGATTTGAACCGGTGATGCCCACTGCTGTGCTGGCGGGGCTGCCGGCCTGGCTCATGCGCGACCAAAGTTGGGCCGGG
>JAICPS010000118.1 GCA_025929715.1 Anaerolineae bacterium
ACGAGTCAACGGGCACTTGGTGGAAGTCAGGGCTTACGCAGGTCGATCTTCAGATTTCGTCGCCTTATAACACCTACGTGAACACAGGCTTACCACCAGGGCCGATAGCCAATCCCAGCCTGTCGTCGCTGGAAGCAGTGGCGTACCCAGCGCAAAGCAACGAACTATTCTTTGTCGCCGACTGCAATGGGCAAGGGCCCAATGTTGGGGGCCATATTTTCAGTGAGACCTACACAGAGCATCTGTCTAATGTGGAACGGTGCCGCCAGGAATAGGGCAAAGCTCACTTTCCCGTTAACATTCCCAGCAGAAGGCCGGTCCCGTTCTGACGACCAGTTTCCGGGAAAGTCTTTCTTTCTGTTGTTTGTTCTCTCTATCCTTACAAGTCTGACTGCCTGTCGCGGTCCGGCGCCCGCGGTCAAGATCGGCCTGGTAGCGCCGTTTGAAGGTCGCGCCCGCGCCGTGGGCTATGACGCCAACTATGCTGCCCGGCTGGCAGTACGCGAGATAAACGAAAGCGGCGGCGTCGCGGGCCGGGACGTGGAGCTGGTGGCGGTCGACGACAGTGGTGAGCTGGATCTGGCGCGGCAGGCGGCGGCGTCGCTGGTGGTGGATCCGGCCGTGGTTGCCGTGGTCGGACACTGGCAGGAGGAGACGACGGCTGTCGCGCGAACTCTTTACGAAGACAACGATCTACCGCTGATTGCTACGGGACCGGCCCCATTTGACACATTAGATCCTGGACTGCTGCCCCAAGTGCTTGTCGAAAAATACGCGGCAATAACCCCTTTTGAGGAAATGGCGGGCCCATACGCAGGGCCCACCTATGACGCCTTCTACCTTCTCTTTATGGCCTTAGAGCTTGCTGAATCGAGAGGGCATATCAGTCGTGAAAGTGTGGCTGAGTCTCTCGAAGGCTTACAATATGACGGTGTGACCGGGCCAGTCTTTCAACCGTAGGGCCTCGGTTCGTAGTAGGCGCTTTAGCGCCCCTGGCGACGGCAAAGTCTGACCAACAACAGGAGGGAATAGCAGAATGCGCAGAGTGCTGGGACTCTTATTGCTGGCTATTGGCATATCTGGAATTTTCTTAAGTATCATAGGCATTTTATATGGTATCCGGCTGGTCGATTCGCTCGGCGATGGCCTGCAAGCGAACCTGACGTTGACGCTGGAAAGCCTGGACACGGTGCGCGAGACATTGATTTTAACTAAGTCTACGGTGGCGCAGCTGGATACGAGTTTGAGCACCGTAGAAGAGACGGCTAATAACGTGTCTGTGGCCATCGAAGAAACCCGGCCGTTATTACTCCAGGGATCAGAGGTTGTCACCCAGGACGTGCCCGAAAGCATTGAAACGTTTCAGACGTCAATGCCGGCCCTGATCGAGGTGTCGGGAGCCATCGATAGCACTTTGCGGACGCTAAGTGCCTTTGGCGTCAACCGCACTATTCTGGGTATTCCGTTATCTTTTGACCTGGGGGTTGAGTATGATCCCGAAGTACCGTTTGATCAGTCTATAACGGAGCTGGGCGAGAGCCTGGAAGGGATGCCTGAGGATTTACGCAGCCTGGAGCAGTATATCAACACGACGAACGATAATTTGCTGATTATCAGCCAAAATATTGCCGAGATTGGCAGAAATCTTGAGGGCATAAATAGTAGTGTTGGCGAGATCGAGCCGCTGATCGACGACTATATCCTGATCGTCACCGATATTAGCGATAGGACACGGCAGACGCGCGTGCTACTCGACCGCCAATTGGATACGATGAAGCTCATTCTGACGATTATTATGATCTGGTTTGGATTCATGCAGCTGGCCCCGATTTATCTCGGATGGGAGATTATCTCTGGCGCGCGCGATAGGGTCATTATTGCGGACGATGACGTGATTTTGCAGACGGTAGTCGATTCGGACACGAAGATCTTGACGCCGGGCGAGCAGCATCGAAAGGAGCAGCGGCCGGCCGATGATTAGACTGCCTGAGAAGTCACGTTGGGCGCTGCTCTTCGTGGCTGCGCTACTGTTGGTGTGGGCCGCTGTGGCCTGTAACCAGCGTGGCGAGCAGGAAGCGACCGTAGCTGCAGTCGCTTCAACTCCCGCAGTGGGATCGGGCCTTGATCGGGACTGGCTGCGGGCTACGCCGACGCTGGTTCCTGATCTGGCGGATGCGACTCCGACGGTTGGTCCAACGCCGACCCACACCGCAACGCCTACGCCGACGCCCAAACCTGCCGAGCGAATCGAACTCGGGCAGGAACTGCTTCATGAAGGCAATTTTGACGAGGCCGCGCGAGAGTTCCAGGCCGCGCTGAGCGCGCCCGGGTCACTGGAACGGGCTGAGCAAGAAGCAGCGCTATGGGGCCTCAGCCGCGCCTACATAAGCGACGACCGCCATGCCGAAGCGCTTGATGCGCTGCGGCGCTACGTAGCCCTGGCGGACCCCGAGGAGGGCGGCACTCCTGAAACCGGGAATTCGGGTGTTTCGAGTCCCGAAGCTGAGGAGCCGGTTACCGCAAGACCGGATGATAATGGTCGGCTTGCAGAAGCGCAGTTTCAGCTTGCCGAAGCACACCGTGCAATGGGTGATTGCGCGGCGGCAATAGCAGCCTATGAAGCCTACCTGCAAGTCGCCGCGGAGCTGGCGGCCTACGTTCAGCCCCGCATTGGCGCCTGCTATCAGGAGCTGGGCGACACCGCCGCAGCGCTGGCGGCTTACGATGCGGCGATTGCAGCGCCGGCACACCGCCTGGTGGAGGTGGAAGCACGCCTGAAGGTCGCAGAGTTACAGATTGCCGCCGAAAATTACGCGGCAGCGATTGCCCAGTATGACGCGGTGCGCGACCTGGCGCTGACGGAGAACACGCAGTCTGAAATGACTTACCTGGCGGGTCTGGCCGAAATGCAGGCCGGCAACCAGGCGGCGGCGCAACAGCGCTTCCTGGAGGGCGTGAACAGTTATCCCCGCTCCTACAACAGCTATCTCGGCCTGGTGCAACTGGTCGATGCCGGCATAGAAGTTGAGCCTTTCCAGCGTGGACTCGTCGATTATTATGCTGAGGCCTACGCACCGGCCATTGCCGCCTTTGATAGCTACATCCTGGCCAACCCGGACACCTATCGTGCCGATACACGCCTGTACCTGGCCTGGTCTTATGAAGGACTCGGCAACCTGGAAGCGGCGCTGGCGCAGTTGCGGGCCTATGGCCTTTACGAAGCAACTGCAGAGGACGCACCGCACGCCGCCGAAGCAGCAGTGGAGCGGGCCAAAATGCTGGCGCGGGCGGGACAAAACGAAACCGCCATTACTGCCTATGAAGAAGTAATCGCTAACTTCCCCGAGAGTGACGAGGCCCAATACGCCACATATTGGTCCGCAGTGCTTGCCGAGCGACTGGGCGACGCGGAGCGGGCGAGGGCGATGTATGTGCGCTTCGCAGAGACCTATCCGCAGCACGAAGAGACGCCCTGGGCGCTCTTCCACGCTGGATTGATGGCCTGGCAGGCGGGCGACGGTGCGGCGGCGCACGGAACCTGGAAGCAGTTGGCGGACAACTATACACAAACAGAGTTCGGCGCTGCGGCGTTGATCTGGCTGATGCGTACCGCGCCCGATGCCGAAGCTGAAGCCTATGTCGTGACTGCCACCAATCTTTCCGGTGCGGGATACTACGCGTTACGAGCTCAAGAGTTGGCGACAGGCACGGAACCATTCGAGCGCGGCGCGGTGATAGACCTGGAAGCCCGCGAAGCGCAGGAGCATGCTGAAGCCGAGTCTTGGCTCGCGCAATGGACAGAACTGGAAGTGGCGGATATCAGCGGCGAGTTGTCCGCCGAGCTTGCACAGGATGCGCGGCTGGTGCGCGGCGAGATGCTATGGAATTTGGGCCTGTACGCCGACGCCAAACGGGAACTGGAAGAGGTGCGCCAGGCTTACGCGCGCGACCCGCTGGCT
This sequence comes from Anaerolineae bacterium, assembly GCA_025929715.1. Lineage (GTDB taxonomy): Bacteria > Chloroflexota > Anaerolineae > Promineifilales > Promineifilaceae > JAAYYY01. The sequence continues at coordinate 3,960 of JAICPS010000118.1, forward strand.
ACCTACCAGCTGGCGCTGTATTTTCGCGATATAGGCCTCTATCGCTCGTCGATCATTGCGGCGGACACGTTATTGCTGCTTGCGGGACAGACTGTGTTTGAAGCGCCGCGGCTGATCGGCCGCCTCAGCTATCCGGTCTACTATCAAGATTTGATTCTAGAGCTGGCCGAGGCACATGATTACGACCCGCTATTGCAGTTCGCGCTGGTGCGGCAAGAGAGCCTTTTCGAAAGTTTCATTTCGTCGCACGTGGGCGCGCAGGGCCTGAGCCAGGTGATGCCTGCCACCGGCCTGGACATTGCGCAACGCCTTGGTTGGCCTGATTTTGCCAACGAGGACCTGTACCGGCCGTTTGTGGGACTTGCCTTTGGCGCCTATTACCTGGACCAGCAGTTGCGAAGTTTTGACGGAAACGTGTACGCCGCCCTGTCGGCGTATAATGCCGGACCCGGGAACGGCTTGCGCTGGGTTTCCGAGGCGCCCGACGATCCTGACCTGTTTCTGGAGGTAGTGGATTATAGCGAAACGCGGCAGTACATACAGCGCATCTACACCGGATACGCCGCCTATCGCTGGTTATACGGTGATTAAGCATGAGCTTTGAATGGCAAACTGAAGAGGAACGCGACTGGGAGCAGCCGGATCTCACCGGCGGCGGCGAGCATCCACGCCCCAGGCGCCGCTGGCCCGCGTTGCTACTCCTCGCCGTGTTGATTGCAAGCGGAGCTTATCTGGCATGGCAGCAAGTGCGCGAGCGTGTAGACGAGACCACAGAAGTGATCAGAGACGAAGTGCGCGCCACGCACGATTTGGCAAACCGGGCGGCGTTGGATCGCGACCAGGAGCTGTTCGTCTCGATGCTCTCGGGCCGCAGCGCCACGTGGACCGAAGCGCAACGCAACCGGTTGGACGAGGGTCTGCTTTTCTCCGAAACCGGCCGTCTGTTCGGATTCCGTGTCGCCGAGGCGGCTCGCGAGCCGGAAGTTGCGCTGAACCCGGACCTGACAGAAGCGATTCTAAGCGTGGCGCAGGCCGTTGCAGTGGATGCCGGTTCGGGTCTGACAGAGACCGTTGTGTTCACGCAGACTCACATCTTCCGGCAGGGCAGCGAGCGCTGGCTGCTTTCGCCGCCGGACGACGAATTCTGGGGCAGCTGGGAAACCATGGACCGGCAGTTGCTGCAGCTGGTTTATCCGCAGCGTGACGAAGAGCTGGCGCTACGCCTGGCAGATGATCTTGACCGCAAACTGATGGAAATGTGCCGCACCGTCGTCGATTGTCCCGGCGATTTCGTTATGCGATTGCGCCTGGAAAAGGACCCGCAGAGCGTGCTGCTGGCGGCAAACGGCGAAGAAAGGCTGGGCGGGGGACGCGAATTGACACTGCCGTCGCCTACGCTTGTCGGCCTGCCCGTGGACGAGGCCGCGTACGCAGCGCTGTTCCGTGGTTATGCCGGTCATCTCGTCTCGGCAGCGTTGGTCGACCTGTTGGACTATACCTGCTGCGAACTGGTGCTGTTCCAGGAGGCGTTCCTAGACTGGCAGCTCAGCCGTTTGAGTCTTCGCTCGGCGCCGATCGGCGACGAAGACTATATCTATTTGATCGACGAGCCACTGAACCTGGAACGATTACGTGAACTATGGACCAGTTTTCGACGCCTGGCTCCGGACGAAGAGGCGCCCATTGAGGTGCACGCGTTCATCGATTACTTGCGGCAAAAAATGTCGATGCGACGCGATCCGCTAATGGACATGCATCGCGTCCTGAGTAACAGTAGCAATTTCTGGAGCTGGCTAAGCTTCTTCACCGAGTACGAAGCAGCGAATCCGGGAGTACTCCAGGAGGATTGGTTCGCCTATGTCTGGGAAAAAGCCCGCGCAGCGCAGACGCTGGCTTCGCCGTTGCCGGCAGACTTGATGCCGCAGCAGGACGTCGTGGCCTTGTGTGGCGACGAGATGATGGATGTCTATCGCTATTCGTTGGCAACCGGAGAGTGGACGCGGGAGTTGGAGGCGGGCTACCAGTTTGCGGTGCTCGCGCCGCTGCCGGACGGTGACGGATATATGGTCACGGGCGAGCTACCCACGCAGAGGCAGGACACGGCGCTGGCCTCCTTCATGCAGCGCGGCGACGAGCCGCCGTTTGCAATCTCACAGCAAAGAGACATACACGCCAGCATGCTTCCGTGGGACGTTCAGGTGCCCGGAAGCGAGCGCATGCTTGTGTGGTTATACGGCGAAAACGGTGATACATCGTGGAATCCCGGCGTCGCCCTGATAGACCCTTCGACGTGCGCGCCTGACGGCTGCGACGTTCAGCGCCTGGTAGGACTGCCGGTATGGTCACCTGTTGGCAGCCTAGTGTTGGCCCTGGACATTGAAGATGGGCGGCTGCTCTTTAGGCCATCCGACAGCAAGGAATGGGAGACGATCGCGGAGCAGATTGTGGCCTGGCCTTTCTGGCTCGACGACGGCCTGTTTGGCTACATCCAGCCCGGCGCCGACCTCGCATCGCAGACCCTTACTCTGGTTCGCGTTGCGGACGGCGAAGTGGCGTTTCTCATCAGCAGCGCTGAATTGTCAGACTCGCTGTCTCCAGCGCTACGGAGCACGCAGCTGCGCATGAATTGGGCCGGAGCGCATCCTTTTCACGCGGAGACAATCCTGCTGCTGGCCAGCTCGGTAGACAATGATGCTTTAACCTTTCTCTTTTCGCTTAGCATGAGTGATGGCCGGACGGCCAGTTTGGCGGATGCTCCCACTATCACGCTATTGCAGACCTTTGAAGGCGACGCGCTTGAGGGTTGGTTTGGAACAAACTATTCACGGGCGGACCGCTATCTGGTCATCCCACTGTTGTCGCCGGTAGCCTCTAACGTAACTGGCTCCCTCGGGGCAGGCATTGCAATCTATGATTTAGCAGATGAGAGAATAGTCCTTTCCTCGGCTGCACCGGGCAACCGCGAGTTCCTGGTAGGCGAAGGCCGCTGGTCTGAAGACGCCCGGTGGTTTGCGCGGAGTGTCGGTCCGGCAATTGACCTTGTCGCACCAGAGATGCAAAATGGTGGAAGGGTATACAGGCAGTTAATCTTCCACGATTTTACACTTTGCCAGTCCGTGGCGTGGGTTGACCCGTAATGTAACGAGATACGATATTTGTGGGTCGATTTTAGAACTCGACCAAGCGACGAACCACTATTTCGCGGAAGCGGTTTACAAAATCGCTTTACAGACCCCTTACAAATATGAGCTTTAACTGGCGTACTGAGGAAGATCGCGGCTGGGATCATGAAATCTCGCCTCCGGCCGCAATTGCTTCCCGGAGGCGGCGCTGGGCGAAGCTGGCGCTGTTGCTCCTGGTATTGTCGCTTGCAGGCGCGGTATTGTGGCGAGCGATGCAGGCGCAAGCTGCTCGTAACCGCGAGGCTTTGGAGCAAGACGTGCGTTCTAGCCATGCGTTAGCCCTACGCGCGGCGCAGCAGCAAGACGTCGAACTGCTGACCTCGTTGCTCTCGGGCGCCGACGAGCGGTGGACCGATGCACAGCGCAGCAATCTCGAGGATGGGCTGTTATTTTCCGGCGCGGCGGCGCCATTCGGATTTGAACAGCCGGCAGGACAGTCCCAGGCCGCCGGAACTATCACCGATATCGTCTGGTCACCCGATCTACTCGAGGCCCTCTTAACCAGCCGATATACCCAGACCGTGCTGGCGACAGGAGAGAGCGTCTTACTGGAACAAACAGTCGTGTACAGGCAGGGCTCCCAGCGCTGGCTGCTTTCGCCGCCAAACACAGAATTCTGGGGGCCATGGCAGTCGCTCAGCGCGGCCAACGTGACGCTGATGTTCAGGGAGCGGGACGCCCAGGCGGCATCGCAGATGCTCCCCATCTTTGAGAGCGCCCTGGTTGCCCTGTGCGCAGCGCTGGAACAGCGTTGCCCCGACGACGGCTCATTCGTAGTAAGACTCGAGAGAGATGTCGCGACGCTAGGTCGATTGCGAGACGACCGCCTTCCCACCTTCCGCTTCGGGGAATTGAGCCTGCCGTCGCCGTCGTTGGTCGGCCACGGCGTCGACGAACGGGCAAACAAAGCGCTCTTTCGCGGTTATGCGGTCTATCTAATGGTCGCGTCAAGTCAGCGGCTACTGGCATTTAGATGTTGCCGGGCCGCGCAGTTCATGGACGTTCTGGCGGCGGCCACCGCCCATGACCTCGGCTACGGAGCGAGCCCGCTGCAACTCGGTGATTATCTGCAGATAGTCGATAGCTTCCCAACTCTGGACGATCTGAACCAGCTATGGTTGGGCGGGCCTGACAGTCCATTTTTAGAGGAAGATCGTGCGCAGGTTGCGGCATTTGTGGAGTTCCTGCGTCATAAGTCTGGGGCGTCGTACGCCGAACTGCTACTTTCCGCGTCGGATGCGTTTGGATTCTGGAACTGGATTCAGCCGTACGTCGAGCACGGCGTGGTGGCGGAGCAGACGGCGCTGGAAACATCCTGGCGCGAATTTGTGCTCGCCCAGGCCAATGCAGCCCAGGTAACGACAGCGCAGGCGGCGCCGGCTCAGCAATTGCAGCTCATTTGCGAAGGCGATAGCGGGCAGCGCGCGCTTTACGGCTATTATCCCCTTGAAAATCGGTGGATCTACGACCGTGCGCTCACCTGGCGCATACCGGCTCTGACGCCAATGCCCGGCGACACGGGCGTCGTCCTATTCGAGCGCATTTCTGGCGATCCGGCGCGCTTGCCTGGGCGAATGCTTCGTGGCCACGAGGAGATTCCGCTGCCGGGCGAGCTGGCTCCTGCATACAGCGTGCAACCAGATCCCCAGGCGCGCTTTATGGCCATGTGGCGCATTTCGCAAAGTGGGCGCACGGTTGATGGTGTCGTGCTGTTGGACCTGGAGTCGTGCGGCCACGAGGGGCCCTGTGTGCAGCGCACGCTTTCCGGTTTACCTTCATGGTCGCCGGACGGCTCGCAACTGCTGGTCTGGGCGCCGGAGACAGGGCGTGTTTTGCTGCTGAGCCGAGATCTTACACCCGCAGCCTCACCTGACAACGCCGTGATGAGCTCTCATCAACCGTTCTGGCTGGACGAGGATACGGCCGGGCTTATTTCTGAGGACGCGACCTGGATTCAAACCATAGCAATCGAATCATCCGCTCTTGCGGCACCAGAGAACTTCCTTTCCTTGGAACCGGTCCTCGCCACGCTGGGACGAGATGGCGAAGGTCGAAGCTGGCGTTTCACCCAGGCCTATGGCCTATCTGGTGCGCCTGGCGATACAGGCCGCCGGCCGGCCATCCTGGGAGCGGTGACGCTTCCCGGAAGTAGGGCGCTACACTATTTCCTGGCGCACATTGACGACGGTGGGCAGATCGCGGCGATCGAACCGCTGCTCTACGTGCCTCAATCCGTGGTAACGGCGCCAGACGCGCTGCTATCACCCAACGGCGACTTGCTCGCAATGCACCTCGTTCCAGAGGCGATTCTGGATAGCCGGTTCCTGCTTTATGACCTGCGGGCCGGCGTAGAAGTGCTGGAGTCGCGTAGCCCCTACTTCAACGTCTTCCGCGCGCACGATTGGTCCGCGGATGGGCGCTGGTTGGCGCGCATTGGTTTCGGTTACATAGAACTGGCCACGCGCGGCGCTGGGGAGCAACAGTTGACCCGGCAGTTTGTAAGCAGCGGAGAATTGCAGTGTAGTTCTGTGGCGTGGGTCAATCGATGAGTTTTGAATGGCATACTGACGAGGAAAAAGGCTGGGATCGGCCGCCGTCCGCTCCAGGCAGGCAGCGCGAGCGCCTGGCCGTACGCGCCTGGCGCTCCGGCGCGCGCCTCTACCACCGCCATCGGCGCCGCCACCGGCGCGCGTTGTTGAGCGGGCTTCTGCTGTTCGTGGCAGTGAGCGCGCTGGGCTTTCGCGCACTCACGCTGCGGCTGGAGGCAGCCGAAAATGCAAGAATCGGAGAGGTGTGGGCGGCTTACAGTGTGTTACTCGACGCGGTCACCAGAGACGATGCAGAACTCTTTCTAACCATGCTCACACCCGACCGCTCCTGGCGCCAAACGCAGCTGGCCTTGTTTGAGCAGAATGCGGTCTTTCGCCGCGACTCGCTGGGGTTGGAGTGGCTTCCAGAAACGGAACCGGCCACCGAGGTCGAACTCAGCCCCGATTTGCAACAGGGCGTAGTCACGTCAACGCTTCACTACCTGGGGTATGCTGGTAGTGACGACAGGCAGCCGGTTGCGCTGCGGCACGTTCTGCGCTTTGAGAATGATGGTACGCAGTGGCGTCTGGGGCGACAAAGCGATGACTTCTGGGGCGGATGGATGTCCGACGACGATGAGCAAATGCTGGTCGCCTTTTCCGCCAGGGACGAGGAACTGGGTACG
>JAICPS010000709.1 GCA_025929715.1 Anaerolineae bacterium
CGGCAGGCCAGTCGTCTCGCGCACCCCCGCGAGCACTCGGAGCCCGTCGTCCAAGCCGGTGCCCCCAAAAGATTCTCGGCTCGTGCGGGTTGCCATATAGAACGACGCCATGAAGAAAAGCTGAACGGGCAGGTCACGCGCTGCCGTCGCCAATCGCTCTGCGATGCTGAGCGTCAACGATTCGCTTTCAATCACGCACGGCCCTGCGATCACCAACAATCGCTGGCCAGCGCCACACAAATAGGGACCAATCTTGGCAGGGTTATTCAGCACGGGAGCGTTAAGTCAGTTTATAACAATTGCTGGGACTATGGGCGCCATGCTGATTCCGGCTTCATCTGCATCGAATTCCGATCAGCAGCGCTTCCGTAACCCTCGAATTCTTCGTGTGCAATCGGTAACGAGAACCCTAATCGCCGCGCCGTCGCCGGCGACACCAAAAGCCGCAGCGCCCCCGGCAGCACGCCAACCTCGACCGGCAGCGTACCCGCCCAATCTCCATCCAACTGGTACGCCACATCACTGGCGCCCGCGGCTTCAATGCGAAACCTTTCACCGTGCGCAATCGTGGCGTCTTCAAGCAGGTGATGGCGACGTCGCGTTACATGCCATAGGTAGCGAGCCACGCTCCATACCGTGCCTCGCGTGAACAGGCACAGATCCAATCGTCCATCGGTGCCGACCGCGCCAGGCACAACCTGCCAGCCGCATGCGTATAGCGGCAAGTTGAATCCGAACGCCCAGCGACACCTTAGCGGCTCGCCGCCGGTGCAGCTCGATCCGTCGCAATATAACTGCAGCTCCGGATATGCGTAACTACGAAGCGCTGCCAGCGTCGGTTTGATGTAAGCCAGCCGCGTAATGTTGCCACGGCGCGACTCATGAAGGCGGCGGATCACTTCCGCATCGAACCCCACGCTGATCATCAATAAAAAGTAGCGGTCTCCGGCCTGGCCGAGATCGAGGCCAATGGCCACCCCGTGTGTGAGCGTGTCCACCACCGCGGCTGGGGCAACTCCCTGGTCTACATAACGTCCAAGTAGGTTTTCCGTTCCCAGCGGAACCGGAAGCAAAGGGATTTCAAGTGGCACGTGATTTCTCACGACAGCGGCAGTCCCATCACCGCCGACCGCTACAACGGCCCTTAGTCCGCCATCGCACCCCTTCGCTGCCAGCTCGCTTAGCTCCGCCAGCTCAGTCACTACACGGGCGTTGAAGCCGGCAGCTTCGACGGCGTCCAACATGGCCTCGACGCGCCCGTGCCGCGATTTCGCCCCGGCCCGTGGGTTGGCCGCGATAAGCACGTCACGCGCGGTTTCGCATGGACTTGTAGCGGTTCGTGACGTCATCGCGGCTGTCTCACGTTGAGATTGCCTGCCCAAGATTGATCCACGGGGTTCGGCGCTGCTGGCAGCGCCAACTCGCCCTCACCCGTCAGCAAACCATTCTACAACAAAGGGTTGCGCCGCCGAAGCCAAGTCCTTGTCTCAATCCGGTACGATCAGCGCTAAATGTTCATTGACCATTTTCAACGCCGCTGTAGTGCAGCAACCTGCTGCAATGGGGCTCGGCCGTATGTCGCGCGATAACGCGATGCGACAAGGTCCGGTGAACGACGATCTCCGCAAACCAACACGAAAACGAGCGCTTTTGTCTCACACTAACTTTCGCGGCGCAAAGCAGTTGCGGCGCTGCGAGCCACCGCCGCCGGAATCCTGAACAAGGCAGTTGGCACGTTAGCTGCCTTCATGAAGGCTGGCCGGAACCGGCGCGGAAACGCTCGCCCTGCATCCGGCCCTATTACCACGCTGGCCCGCGGGGCCTCGAATGCATGTGGCGTAGCGGTTGCCTTGCCCCTGACTGCTGCGTCGAGTCAATCTGTGATTGGCTCATTCGAGGCCCGCTTTTTTGCGCCGGATCACTTGTGGGAGGCGTCTCTGACGGCGATCCTTCCGCGGCGCCTTTTGCTGAATCGGCAGCGGAGATGCCGCCCACATGTTTGAAGAAGCGCGCGTGACAAAACGGACGAAAATCGGCCCTCGCCGCGGGCGCTAAACCAGATCTTTCCTAACCGCCCAGACCGCGGCCTGCGTCCGATCGGAAACGCCGATCTTAC
>JAICPS010000382.1 GCA_025929715.1 Anaerolineae bacterium
CATTTTGTCGGCGTCTTCGCCGCGATGGACCAGCATCTTGCGCTGCGAGGCTAGGATCTCCGGCATGTGCCGCCGCATGAAGATCACCTTATAGCGATAGTTATCACCAGGCAAATGCCGCAAAAGGGCGGAGATAACCTTGACCACCTTACCCTCCGCCTGTGGCAGCCATTCTGTATCACCCTTGTCCAGCTTTTTGACCCGCTCAAATTCGTAATACCCGCGGGGATTGTCACTGTCCGCCTCACGGATCTCGTCCGTGAGCGGCGCGATGCCACCTGCTTCCAGCATCTTCATCATCATTGACGTGCCCGAGCGGGGCAGGCCGGAGACGACCAGGATCTGGCTCTGAGTATTGCCGAATAACTTGCGTAAGAATCCCATTTAGCGACCTTTTGGTGGAGGTGGCCGACACTTTTGAAGTGCCGGTCACCTGAGCACTATGAAACCCATTCCATTCGCGCACCCAGCTTCTGCATCGTCTCTTCAAAGCCGGGAAAACTATCCGCCACGCAATCGCCGCCCACAATCGTCGTGGGGCTATCGGCAACGAGCCCGGCGACAGCCAGGGCCATCCCCAGGCGATGATCGCCGAAGCTGTCTACCTCCGCGCCGCGTGGCCGCGCCGTGCCCTCGACCACAAACCCATCCTGGCACTCTGTCACCGGCAGACCCATGCGCCGCAGCTCTCCTACCAGGCGTCCAATACGGTCCACTTCTTTTACGCGCAGCTCGGCGGCGTCGCGCAATACGCTGTCGCCCGCAGCCTGGCTGGCAGCCACCGCCCAAATGGGCAATTCGTCGATGGCGCGGACCACTACGTCGCCGCCTGCTTCGACACTGTGCAACTCGCCGAACGTCGCCGTCAGGTCGCCCACCGGTTCCCCACCACTCATGTGGCGGTTGCCCACGATGAAATCCGCGCCCATCGTGCGCAGCAATGCCAGCAGGCCCGTGCGCGTTTCATTCAGGCCCACATTCTGGATCACGACCTGCGAATGGGGCACGATAGCGGCAGCGACGAGCACAAAAGCCGCCGAAGAGATGTCGCCGGGTACGACGAGGTTCAGGGGTTGCAGAGGCTGTCCGGCATGGCGTGGCTGCAACGAAATCCAATCGCCGTCAACCGTCACAGAAACACCCATTGCTTGCAGCATGCGTTCCGTGTGGTCGCGCGCTGGCCCCGGCTGCCACACGCGCGTTTCACCTTGCGCGTAAAGCCCCGCCAGCAACAGGGCGCTCTTAACTTGGGCGCTGGCGACGGGCATGCGGTACGTTACACCCTGCAGCGCTGCGGGCGAAATACAGAGCGGGGCGTGGCCCTCGTCGTCCTCGATCTGCGCGCCCATCGCGCGCAGCGGCTCTACGATACGCCGCATGGGTCGCTTGCGAAGCTGTTCACTGCCGTCCAGAACGCTCTCAAACCGCTGCCCGACCATAATACCCGCCAGCAGGCGCAAACAAGTGCCGGCGTTGCGACAGTCCAACCGTCCGGCAGGCGCTTGCAGACCGTGCAGCCCGCGTCCCACGATCCGCAGGTCCCAGGCCTGGGCAGTCCGGCCCTGGGCCGCCTGCTCGACGGCGATTTCCACGCCCATCGCGCGCATGGCCTGTAAAGTGGCCTGTGTATCGCCCGCCGGGAGCCAGCGTCGCACGTGGCTTTCGCCCTCAGACAGCCCAGCCAGCATTACGGCGCGGTGGCTGATCGATTTGTCGCCCGGCGCCATTATCTCACCTTTCAGGGGACTTTGTTGCGGGTAAACGCGCAGGGCAGGCATTTCAGGCCTCTGCCAATCGCGACACGGGCGGGCGGCCCTTGCGCTCGGCCTGCTCCAGGGCATGGTGTATCAGCAGGTGGTTGTGGCGCCGTAAAAAGTCGTCGTGCGTGGCATTGGGATACGCCTCGGCGTCTGTGGCGCGCGCCGCTTCAAGTTTCTCGCGAAGATCGGCGATTTCGTCCTGCGGCAGGTAAGCCGCGCCGCCGCTCAGTTCCAGGTGATCCTGCACCGGCAACACGCGGGCCAGAATCACGTCGCCAATGTCAACGTTGCCGCGCCCGGCCGGTTCGTACACCTCAACCTCATCTCCGCTCAAGAACCCTTGCAAATGCAGCGTCTGCCCCTTGTAATCAGTCAGGATGTAGGCGTCCGAGGGCGCGGCATCCAGCCACTGCTCAATCACCTCCTGCTGCACCGAGGACAGGTCATCCCCACGCTCCTGGCGGTACGTTTCTATCAGCCGCTCGTTCCGCCCGCCGGCCCCCTCATCCAGCCCGTAGTCAAAGACGAACCAGTCCACAAAACGCTGGGCTTCGTACTCGCTCATCTCGTCAGCAGTTTCCAGCGTGTAATAACCGTTCCAGTACTGTTGCAACGCCTGCGCAAAAGCCGAAGCAAAGCGCTCGTCCTCGGCAAAATCGACCAGATCCTGGCGCAAGAAGCGTACTGCCGCTACAGCCTCACGCCTCTCGCGCTCCAACTCCTGATCAGCGCGCATATGACACTTCTTATACTTTAGTCCGCTGCCACAGTAGCAGGGCTCGTTGCGTTTGGGTTTGGCCATAGTCGCTTGAGTCGAGATTGGAGATTAGCGATTGGAGATTGTCAATCTCTAATCCCTAATCTCTAATCCCTCAATCTCTAATCTCTCCAATATTTCCACCAACTCCCCCAACCTTTCAATCGTATAATCTGGCACATGTTCACTGGCATCTCTTTGTAGATGCGGGGGGTCGATGAGAATGCTGATCATGCCCACGTCGTTGGCGCCGGCGATGTCATTCTGGGGGCGGTCTCCGACGAAAACCGACTGCTCCGGGGTCGTGTCCAATAGCTCCAGCATGTGACGATAAATGGCCGGATGGGGCTTCATATACCCGGCGTCGCCGGACGTGATGCGGGCGTCGAAGACGTCGATCAGGTTGTAATGGCGCAACTCCACGTCGCGCATCCACATGGGTAGAAACGAGTTAGTGATCAGCCCCAGCCGATAGCCGCGCTCACGTAGCTCGGCCAACACTTCCAGTGCGTCCTCGTATAGCTCCACGCCGGGCATCGGCTGGTAGGTGTTGGCGTAGGCGCGCATCAATTCCTGCAAGTCCACCAGGGACTCGTCAATACCACAGACGCGCAGCGTCCGCCGCAGTGCGCCGTCAAACGAGGCGCCAGTCCAATCTTCCCTTGCAGCCGTCCACTCCTCCTGCACCTGGTCGCGCATGCAGCGGTAAAACTCGTCCGGCTCAGGCACCTGGTGCCCTGCGGCGCTTAGATGGCTTTGGAGGTTATCAGTCATCGGCCGGGTGTACTCTTCCCAGCTCAACTGCGGTTGCGACCAATCAATCAATGTGTCGTCCAGGTCAAAAATGACGGCCTGGATGCGTCTTGCTTGTTGTGACATGCTTTAGCTGCTTTGTTACAGAACCGTTTGTTCGGCATGTTGCTGCCGTTTGCGGCTGCGCTCCCGTACGTATTCTACAGCCATCGGTATGATTGACATGAGGACGATCGCCACAATCACTATCTCAAAATTGTGGCGCACGAAGGGAATATTCCCAAAGAAGTAGCCCAGGAAGACGAACAATGCCGTCCAAATGAAGCCGCCAAAGACGTTATAGAAGATGAAGCTGCCGTAAGACATGGTGCCCACTCCGGCGACGAACGGTGCAAACGTACGCACAATAGGCACGAAACGCGCCAGCACAATCGTCTTGCCGCCATGCTTCTCGTAGAATGCCTGCGTGCGCTCCAGGTGTTCCTTCTTTAGAAAACGGTAATTCTTTTCGAACACCGACGTGCCGACGTAATGGCCGATCCAGTAGTTGACCGTGTCGCCCAGCACCGCGGCTATGAAAAGTAGCACAAAGAGGAAACCCACGTTCAGGGAGCCTAACGCCGCAAATGTGCCCGCCGCAAAGAGCAGCGAGTCGCCCGGGAGAAATGGCGTCACCACAAAGCCGGTTTCCATGAAGATGATCATAAACAACAGCGCGTAAGTCCACACGCCGTAGTTCGTGATAATGACGTTCAGGTGTTCGTCGATATGCAAAAAGATATCGACGACGAATTGTATCGTTTCCATCGTTCCTCTTGAATTGACAGGTTATCAGTCCAAACGTGGGATTATAGCACAGCCTACCGCTTCCGAAACAACTCCCGCACCACGATTTCGCGCTGGATCTGGCTGGTGCCTTCGTAGATCTGGAAGATCTTCACGTCGCGCATCAGCTTTTCCACAGGGTACTCCGCCATGTAGCCGTAGCCGCCGAAGACCTGTACCGCGTTTGTGGTTACCTGCATCGCCGTGTCCGCGGCGAACGCCTTGGCGAAGGCCGTGCTCACCGTGTTATTGCCGTCGTTCTCGTAGTCCCAGGCGCACTTCCATACCAGCAGGCGCGCGGCCTCTACCTTCATGGCCATGTCGGCGATCAGGTGCCCAATGGCCTGGTGCTGCCACAGCGGCTTGCCAAAGGTGACTCGCTCTTTGGCGTAACGGATTGCTTCGTCCAGCGCCCGCTGCGCCACACCAACGGCTCCCGCGGCCGTGGCCGGGCGGCTGCGATCGAATACTTTCATGGCGATCATAAAGCCGATGCCCTCTTTGCCCAGCAGGCAGCTCTCCGGTACCTTCACGTTGTCGAATACCACTTCCGCCGTGTCCGACGCGTGCTGGCCCATCTTCTCGAACGGCTTGCCGACGCTGACACCGTCCCAATTGCGGTCCACGATGAAGCAGCTCATGCCCTGGTAACGCACCGACGGGTCGGTGTAGGCAAAGACGGTGTAAAAGTCGGCTACCGTGGCGCCCGAGATAAACGTCTTGCTGCCGTTCAGAA
>JAICPS010000042.1 GCA_025929715.1 Anaerolineae bacterium
ACGTTAAGGCCGTTGGTGCTGGCGTTGGTCAGATTCAGACTACCGCAGACAAAGACGCCGCAAGGAACGGTACCGGAAATGACGGCGCCCGGGCGCAGGCTCAAGGCGTAAGGCGTGGCAGTTAGAGGCTGGCGCGGAGCCCATGTCGTGTATTCGCCATTATCTGCAGGGCAGCGCACGGCCAGTTCCAACCAACGCTCGGCGCCGTTGAATACTGGTTCTTCAAACGGTGCAATTATGTTAACCTGGACGGTGAAGGATCCCCTGTTGACGAGGACGCCGGGTTGTTCGTCGGTGGCGCCGAGCTGGTTGCCATCTGATGCCGCGTCATAGATGGCGAAGGTGAAATCGCAAGCGCCGTTAACAGGAGCACCGTTATCTTGCAGGAAGCCCTGGTAGGTGAATCCGGAGCCTATGTCTAGTGCGGGTGCCAGACTGACGGCAGGCGCGAGGCCGGCGGAAGTATGCCCGGTGGCGACAACTGCGACGAGAAGCAGAGCGGCTATGCCAATGAGTGTTCCAACAATATGTTTGCGGGTCATTTGCTATCTCCTACTTGTCAAAATCAAGGCGCCGTATCGTCGGATAAGCTTGCAATTTTGTCCTACGGGCACGTCAGGCACAGTTGCCGCAGGAGAGTGCCGGCATTGTAGAAGAATGATGCTTGGCTGATGTGGCCGCTTTGTATCTGGCAGATCAGGACCATTGGTATGGTTACTTGCTGCCCGGTCGGTGGGATGCCCATGAACGGGCCATGTTGCAAGCCGCGAAAAATGAAGGCCACCGCGACGTCCTCTTCGCCCGCAACCAGCGTCTGCACGTCGACCTCGCATTGGGCAAATCCCACTGCGAAATAGGCGTCGAAAAAGGTCATTGCGGCCTGATGGCCGTTAAAGGTCTGTTCCTGCGCCAGGTCGCGGACGACGACGTCGCCGGCAAGTAGATTGGCGTCCCGCTTCAATAGAAAGGCCCTGACGATGCTGCCGTTTTCGTGCGCGTTCATATGGTAAGCATAAAGGGGGAGCGTGTCGGTAGGCGTGTCGCTAAGGTGGCCCGGGCAATCCACACATTCGGCGCGCGTGGCGAACTAGGCTATGTCGTCTCTCTACAAAAGGTAGCGCGAACTTATATGGCGAAGGGGGTGTAGGGAGGGTATCAGGTGCCAGGGTTTAGGCTGGCTAGCAGGCTGTCGACGTGGTGGAGGAGGGAAGCGGGGTCTGGTGGGCCGGCGGGGATGATTTTTGATCGAGGGGGTAGGGGAGGTGGGTCGGGCAGGGAATTGCCGGTTAACTCTTCATAGCGGCGGCGATGGCTATGCCGATAGGTCTGATGGTAGAGGTAGTGGAAGAGTCTGGCGGCTGATGCGGCGTGCCTTTGGGAGAATGGCGTGGTGGGATCGCAGCGCCAGATTTCGTAGTGAATCGCGGCTTGCTGCGCCGGCCGGTCGAATTCCGGCAGCAAGCTAATAAGCGTCTCTTGCGCCCCGGTCTTTTCCAACTGCCGCAGCGCCAGGCGCAGACGAAGCGCGAGAAGCTGCGCGGCGAATTGGACTGTTTGATCTTCTTCGACGGCCAGCGCGAGGGCTTCGTCGTTCAGTTTTTGGGCGGCGTCGTAGCGACACAGCGCAAATAGACTGCTTGCGGAGGAGGTCAGCCGCTTCGACAAATAATAGGGCGCGCCTAGCCGGCGAAAGAAGGTTACGGCGCGGTCAAGGTAGGCGAGGGCCTGCTGGTGGTCGTCCTCCGCGGCGAAGTGCTCGCCGATGCGGCCGAGGTTTAGGGCAATTCCTTCCAGGTTGCCCAGCTCCAGGCTGATCTTCAGAGCGGCATGGAAGCAGGCCAGCGCGGTGCCGCCATCTCCCAGTCCGGCGTAGTCGCGACCGACATAACCCAATACGGTGGCCACTCCAGGCTTATCGCCAAGCTCGTGACGTATGCGTAAAGCCTCGCGGTGATGGTCCAGGGCCTTGAGGTAAAGGCCCATGGCATAATAAGTGCTGCCCATATTACCTGTTTCGATGCCGACGATCAGTTGCATGCCCAACTCGCGGCGCAACTGCAAAGAACGTTCAGAATAGGCCAGGGCCTGCTGATAGTTACCCTTCTGCTCATAGACCGACGCGACATTGCCGGTCCAGACGGCAATGCCCTGTTTATTATCGCGGGCGGTCTCGATGTCCAGCGCCTGCCGGTAACAGGCTAACGCCTGGTCATAATCGTCCTTCTGCCAATGGACGATGCCGACGGTGCCAATGCAATTGGCGACGCCACCCTGATCGCCCACCGCCTCATAGGCCTCGCGCGCGTCCTGAAGGAAGGCCAGCGCCGGCTCGTACAATCCCTTGCGCGACATCAGCTTGCCCAAGGCGTGTTGGAAGTGGGCCTGTTGATGGCGATTGTCACGCTCCGTGGCCAGCGCCAGGCCGCGGGTGAAGGCGTCCTCGGCGCTATCCCACGCGCCAGTCAAGATCCAGACGTCGCCTAAGCGGGCCATTATTTGCAAACGCCTTTCGGGGTCAGTTAGCAAGAGCAGGGCGCGCTGTAGGTAGCGAACAGCCTCGGCATTGGCAAAAACAGCCGCCGCCTGCTCGCCGGCCAGCGCCGCATAATGCGCTTCCTTTTCGGCGTCGCCGGCCATTTGCCAGTGGTGGGCCAGCGTGCCGGGTGGGGCCACGCGCTCGAGGGCCAATGCCGCCCGGCGGTGTAACACCTGGCGGCGAACGTGGGTCAAGTGGTCGAGTACCGCCTCGCGCATCAGGTCGTGGCCAAACGCGTAGCGAGCAGGCGCCGTGTCCTTGATGGGTTGTAAGAGGCCACGCTGCAACGCCAGATCGACGGCAGTGATGGTCTCATCGGCACTACGACCGCCGATCTGTTGGGCCTCGAGCAGGGTGGCAGGTGAATCGAGTATGGCCATGGCCTCTACCACCTGGCGGCTGCTTGGCGGCAGGCGCTGCAAGCGGCGCTGGATCAACTCACTGACGCTAAGGGGAATGGGTAAGGCCGCGGGAAGCTCGTCGGTGTGGGCCAGCTCGCGTAGGATTTCGGTTACGAATAGCGGGTTGCCACCCGTGGCGCCCGCAAGCATAACCATGGCGTCCGGCCGGTAGCCCTGCGGCAGACCCGGCCACAGGCGATCGGCAAGGCGGCCAATCGCGCCAACGGTGAGCGGCGGCAACTGAATACGCAGCAGGGACTGCTGCAGGTCGCTTATCAGGGCATGCAGGGCCGGCGCGTCCCCCGCTTCTTCGGTTCGCAAGGCGCCGCAGAGCAGCAGTTTGTTGCGCGACGGCCGGCGGGCGAGGAAGTGAAAGAGTTGCAGGCTGGCTTCATCCGCCCATTGCAGGTTGTCTATGAATAAAAGCAGTGGTCCTGCTGGATGCAGCTCTAGTAGAAACTCGGCGACGGCCGTGAACAGGCGGTTGAGTTCGCCGCCGGACGTGGGCAACAGGGGCGGTCGGCCACGGCCCAGCCGGCGGGCAAGCGCCGGTAGGAGGCGGGCAAGGTAATCGGCGGAAAGAGAAGAGAGTTGTACCAGCCCTCTTTCGTCAAGGCGTTCCAACTGACTTTCCAACAGTTCCAGCCAGGGTGAGAAAGTGAGCGCGCGGGTCGATTCATAACAGGCGCCGCTCAGAAACGTTGCTTCGTGCAGAGAGCGGGCAAACTCGTGAACCAGCCGAGTCTTTCCCATCCCGGCCTCTGCTTCGAGCAGCACCACCGCAGTATGAGCGGCGTGGGATTGGTCCCAGACCTGCCGTAATTGGGCCAGCTCGGCAGCGCGGCCCACATACTGCGTGGCTTCATGGTTAAAGGGGGCCGGTTGGACGGGAACAACGCTGGGAATATCCGGCCTTCTTAAATCGCCGGCCGCGATATAATCGCGCAAGCCGATTAGGGCCGCTCCTGGCTCTACGGCGAGTTCGGCAGCCAAAAGGGCGCGGCACTGTTCGAACTGCTCTAGCGCCGTGGCGCGCCGGCCGCTACGGGCATAAAGCCACATGAGCCGGCCGTGTGTTTCTTCGGACAGCGGGTTACTGCGGAGGAGCGCCTGGGCGTAGCCTGTTGCCGACTCGAGTTCGTCCAGCTCGACGAGCAGGTTAACCAGCTCGCCGAGGCTACGCTCGTAAAGCCTCTGATAGCGCGCTCGCTCGTTCAGCAGCCATAGCTCAAACTCCGGCGAGCTTTCAAGGGTGACGTTTTCAAGAAACGGACCGTGGTAGAGGTCGACGACTGCGGCCAGCCGTTCAAGAGAAACCTGAGTCAAGTCGCCATTTAGCGTCTTGAGGAATTCCCGGCAATCTGTCCAAACGACTGTATTGTCTACCCAGATCGCGTCGCCCTCGGCGATGAATACTTCTACCGGCAATCGGCGGCGGACACGGCTGAGGATGGAACGGAGCGCCGCATGCGGATCCTGGGCATCCTGGCAGAACATGTCCGCCAGCGCGGTTCTCGACACCGGCCGGTCGAGCGCGGCGAGGTAGGCGAGCAGGGCGCGCGTCTTGCGGCGCAGGCCAATCGGTGGGCCGGAATCACCTGGTTTTACGGTGAATGGGCCGAGAAGCTGGATGGATAATGGCGGAGCAAGCTGCATGCTCGTTCCACACCTATGGTAGCTGCCCTCCGGTAAGTTCCAGAAGCTGTTGCAGGTCTTGTTGCAGCGCTTCGATTTCGCGGCCGTAGGTCGCCCAGTCGCCGTTGCGCTGGGCGGTTTCGGCGGCGGTGTAATGCTCGTTGGCGGAGCGGATCAGCTGTTCGACACCGGCGTCTACTTCGGCGGGGACGGTATCGTCTCCGGTCTCGGGCTGGGCTTCTTCGTCGGGTTGCTGCTCTTCGTCCTGGACACCATTGGCGGGCTCGACCTCGAATTCGGCAACGGCGGGGGCGGCTTCGATCAGGGCTACGAGGGCTTCGTCGAGGGTCTGGCGCATGACGACAGCTTCGCCGCTGGCGACGATGACGCGGACCAACTCGGGCAGGGCGCTGTTTTCGGATTGCAGATAAATGGGCTCTACAAAGAGGAAGCTGTCGTTAATGGGGATGGCTAAGAGATTGCCACGGATGACGCGAGAGCCGCGCTGGCCCCAGAGAGAGAATTGCTGAGAGATGGCCGGTTGCTGATCGATGCGTCCTTCGACCTGGATGGGGCCAAAGATGAGTTCCTGTTTGGGCAGCTCGGCGACATAGAGTTCGCCATAGTTGGGCGGATCGTTGCGCGCGGCGATCCAGGCGATCATGTTGTTACGCCCATTAGGTGTGTAAGGTTGGATGAGCAGAAACTCGGTCTGTTCTTCGCCGGGTAGGGAAAAGGTGACGTAGTAGGGCTCGATGGGCTGCACAGCGGTGTCGAAAATTTCGTTGGGGATTTGCCAGAGGTCTTCCTGGTTGTAGAAGACCTGTACGTCCTGCATGTGATAGGTCAGAAACTGGCGGGTCTGGATGAGAAAGAGATCGACGGGATAGCGGATGTGCCGGAACAAGTCCTCCGGCATGGCGGAAATAGGGTGGAACATGCCGGGGAAGGCCCGTTGGTAGGTCTGGATGAGCGGGTCTTCAGGATCACTGACGTAGAAGTTGACGGTACCGTCGTAGGCGTCGACGGTGACTTTGACGGCGTTGCGCACGTAGTTGATGCCGGAAGGTACGGTGAAATCGGCGAAGGCGCTTTCGCTGCCGACTTCGGTCGGGGGCGAGAAGGGCTCGCTGTAAGGAAAATCGCGGCTGATGGTGTAGGTATCCAACATCCATACGAGACGGCCCTCGGAAACGATGAGATAGGGATCGCTGTCCTGCCACAGGAAGGGAGCGATGTGGCGCACGCGCTGTTGGACCTCGCGGTGGAACATAGCGCGGGTCTGGGGAGTGATGTAATCGCTGAGGATGAGATTGGCGTCGCCGAAACGAATGGCGAAGGCCAGGCGCTGGAGCCAGCCGGCGATGGGCACACCGCCAAGTCCTTCGTAGCTGGTGTAGACGTTTTCGTCACCGCTGGGGTAGTCAAATTCTTCTAAGCCACTATCGACGTAGACGACATCGCTCGTCAATTCGCCGTAGTAGATCTGCGGTCTTTCGATAGAAATGTCTACCGAGCTTTGCGGCGGAAGGTTCCGTATATAGAAGACCGGTTGCCCCTGAGACGTGAATTGGTCGACGGGATTCATCACAAGGCCATAGCCGTGGGTGTATTCCAGCCGCTGGTTGACCCAGGTGGGATTGGTGAGGCCAGATTTATCGATTTCGCGTCCGGAGAGCATGACCTGCTGCGTTTCACCGTCGAGTTCGTAACGGTCGATGTCGACGTCGGCGAATTGGTAGTAGGGGCGAAGCTCCTGTAGTTGGCTGTAGGTCTGGAGCAGGGGGCGGTAGTCCCAGAGGCGAATGTTATGCAACGCCGTTTCGTTATCGGCAAGATCCTGCGCCGTGATCTGCTCGTCAGGCGCGAAGGGTTCGGATTGGATGTCGTGGAGGCCAAAACCGAGACGGGTGAAGCTGATGTTGTGCTCGATGTACGGCGTTTCGCGGGCCAGCTCGTTGGGTTCCACAGCGTAACGTTGCAGCAGGCCGGGATAGATTCCGGCAGCGGCGATGGTGGCGACGAGCCAGAGTCCGGCGGCAAGCATGACGGGGCGTGGATCGGGCCGCCAGGCGAGATAGGCGACGGCGAGAGCCAGGAGGACCATGAGCGCCATCTGGATCCACAGGGCGGGACGCGTGGCGTTGAGATCGGTGTAGCCGGCGCCGTAGACGAGTCCCCCGGCGTTGGACAGCAGTTCGTAACGGTCGAACCAGTAGCCAACGGCCCACAGCAGGAGGAAAAGGGAGACCAGGATGGCAGCGTGCCGGCGCAGGGCGTCGGGCAGGGTGCGCAACTGTAGCTGGCGCCCTTGAAAGCTGGGTAGGTTATTGACGACGTAGAGAATGACGGCGCCGAGGAGTGCGATGAGCACGAGCGGCATGAGCCAGCCGCGCAAAAACTGGTAGACGGGCAGTTGGAAGAGATAGAAGCCGAGGTCGAGGTCGTAAATGGGATCGGCGACCCCAAAGGGAACGCGGTAGATGAAACGCAAGAAAGATTCCCAGCGCGAGGCCGCGGCCTGGCCCATGACGAAGGCGAGGAACAGGGCGGCGGCAGTAATTAGCGCGCCGACGCCGGGGACGGTGAGTACCTGAACGCCGGAGGAAGATGGACGCAGGGCGCGCCGCCGCGCCAGATGCCAGTTGAAAAGCAAAAAGACGGCGGCAAAGAGAAAGAAGACGAGGAAACTGATGATCTGCGCGCCCCATTGTTTCAACCAGACGCTCTGGTAACCGACCTCGGTGAACCAGAGCCATTCGGTGTACGTGCTGACGACCCATCCGAAACTGCCGAGGATCAGAAAGGCGAGTAGGGCGAACCAGAAGAGACGGCTGGTCCACCATGGTCTGCGGGGATGCGCGCTTTGTGGTCGCTGGCCTTGATCTCCTCCGCCGCGCCAGCCGGCTTCCTCCATGGCGCGCCGGAATACTTCGGGAATGTCGTCGTCATATCGACCCATGTGGATCTCCTTTTGTGTTGGCGTTGGTATTTTAGCGGAGTTTTGCGGGAAAGCGTATTGAGGGACGGGAGACGGCGGACCGGGGGGAGGGCAGACGGCCGAGAGCCGGAGGCTCAGGGGCGGGGAAGGGCCTGGAGATTGTTCCCGGAGAGAATGTAGAGGTGATGGTGCGGGAAGTGGGCGAGGAGGAGGCGGTTGGGTTGGGGGCCGAGGTCGCGGGCGACGACGATGGGGCCGTCGAGCCAGGGGCTGTTGGCGCTGAAGACGGCGCCGTAGTGCCACCAGTCGAGGCCGGGCTCGACGAAGACGAGGGCTGGTTTTTGTGTCTGTTGCTCAATCAGGGTCAAATTGTGGCGGTCGATGTTGTTGTAGCCGCGGTATTCTTGCAGGTAGACGGACGTATTGAACAGATAACTGGCGCCGACGAGCACGGCGAGAAGGGTGACAACGGCCAATTTGCCGCTTCGCGCGCCCAACCAGCGGGACAGAAGGTGAGCGCCGCGGGCGGTGAGCAGGAAGAGGGCGGGCAGGGCGACGAAGAAGTAGCGAGGACCGAAGCTGATTCCGTCGGCCCAGTAGAAGACGTAAGCAAAGAGCAGGGTCGCGAAGAGGAGCAATAACGCCCAATCCTGGCGGCGAGGTGGCCGCAGCAGGAAGGCGAGCCAGATGAATGAGAAGGTGAGGGCGGGCAGCCAGCCGAAGAGGTGGCGTTCGAGGGCCAGCCAGTTTTGCTCTGTGTTGTACAGCCCGCGCGCCGGAGTGTGACCACGTGGCGGCTGGGATGGATCGTCGTACCACACCTGGGCCAGCCCGGCGGGAGTCATGATCAACTGGAAGGCGTTCTGCCCTTCGCCGATGTCCTGGCCGAAGCCGACGCTGTCGTATTCCCAGAAGAGAAGACGTGGATCCTGGAAAGGATCGCCTGTGAGAGCCCATTGATGGATGAGCAAGAGCGAGAGGAAGGGCAGGGTAGCGAGGCCGGCTAGTAAAGCCTGGCGCAGGCTGTCTGTGCGGCATGCGTATGGCATCCGCGCGGGTGGCGCAAGCAGGGTGACGGCAAAGAAGGGCAGGGCGGCGGCGACGGCGGAAAGCTGGCGGGTGAGAAAGAGGAAACCGAGGGCAAAGCCGGCGAGAATTGCAAGGATCGGGCGTCGGGGGCGGCGCACGGAGTGGTGCACAGAGCGTAGCCATAGAACCATGAAAAGGGTCATCCAGAATAGTTCCGCGGAGTGCGGCATTTGGCTGCCGGACAGGAAAAGGAAGAAGGGGGATGCGAGAGTGAGAGACGCAGCGAGTAGTGGGGTGGAAGGTGATCGCCGGTAGAGGAGCCGGGCAAGGACATAGAGGAGCGGTACGGTGAGCGTTGCCAGTAGCGGATTGACCAACCAAGGCGCCTGCAAGAGGACGCCAATGGCTAGAACGGCCGGGAAGCCGGGAGGGTATTTGCCGAACCAACGCCCATCGCGCACCAGCAGAAATTCTTGCTCAAAGGCGTCGGGCACCGGCGGAGCGGGCGCGGTGAGCCGCCCGCGGGCGAGGGTCTGGGCTTGAAAGAGATAGGTGACGGAGTCCTGGACGTGGGGTATACGTTGGAGTATGTCTATGGCAATGCGCAGGGAGAAGGCGAAGACGAGGAGCATAATGAGCGCGAGGAGCAGCCGGGTGCGCGCCACGGGCTGAAGTACACGCGGGAGCTGCTCTGGCGTATCCGGGGGCAAGCGCCGCCATATCGGGCGGAGGAGCCAGGCGGCGCCCATGAGCAGCAGAGCGGCCTGGTGGGCCACCAGCACGCGGCGCAGCAGGGATTGGAATTGGGCGATGGCCGGTTTCTGGAAGGGGATGCCGGCGATGGGCTCTGCCAGCCAGCCGTCCTCCCAGCGCCACCATTCGGCGCGGCGGTCATAGGCGGTGGCTACGAAGGCCCAGCCGTCGCGCCCATTGGGCTCGAGGAGGACGATGCCGGCGCTGTCGTGCGGGCGGTGAAGTTGTGCTACTATCTGGAACGACGGGCGCAGGTCGGGTAGGGGATCGCGGCGCAGGATGAAAGCAGGTTCAGATGGGGGGCGCAGCTCGCCCAACCGCGTGCGCCATGCACCCTGGAAGGCCCGCCATGGGGCAAGTGATCTATAAAAGGCGTCGCTCCACAGCAGGCGGTTTTGGGCGTCGTGGACGGCGATCCGGTTCCAGGCGGACGCGGGCGCCAGCCAATCGAGGGGGCCACTGTCGAGCAAGTCGGGAATGGGATCGGGGCTGCTGTACAGACCAACGTAGCCCTCTTGTAAACCGGCGCAGGGGATGGTGATGCTGCGGTCAGGCGTGTGGGCGGTGCACGCGTCCTGAAGCACGGAGATGGAGACGGTCGTCGATTCGGTGAGTGTCCAGAGGTAGAGCAGCAAGAGCAGCAGGTTGAGCAGCCAGAAGCGGCGGGTGAGTGGGAGGGTACCGTCCATAATTGATTGAGGATATTTTGCCATAATTGGATGTGGGGTGAAAACGGGGGAGATTGGAGAACTGGAGACTGGAGATTGACCGAACTGCGTTCGGGCGGGATTGTGGTTGGAACCTCGAGTGGCGTTGCGGTGTATATGTCGTAGATGGCTTGGCTGCAAGAATGGAGGTTGTTATGCAACGCCGTGATTTATTTGTGATGGTTATCCTGTTGGCGGGATTGATGGTCGGGTGTCGTGAAGCGGCCGGTGTGGAGGTTGCGGAAGCTCGGGTAATCGGGCTGCCGTTAGAGAGTTCGAAGCCAGAGCCAGGTGGGGCAGCGGAAGCCTCGGCGGCGGATTCGCTCACGAAGGTGGGAAGTGGTTATGAAGGATGCCCGGTGACGCTGCCGCCGGAGGAACCGTTCAGCCCACGGTCGCCGTGGCCGGCGAGCGCGCCTTATGACCGGTCCTGGTATGGCTCGGAGTCCTTGTGGACCTCGCTGCGTAGCGATGGGCGCTGGGATCAGTTGCGTCGTGGTGATAAGGCGTGGTGGTGGAGCGTGGATTTCGATGTGTCCGAGGATCCACAACCGGAACTATGGATGACTGCCAGGCGCCTGGATGGGGAGGGGTCGGTGGAGCAAGAGCCGCCGGCGACGAATGGTTATCACCCCGATTTTCATTGGGCGATGCTAACAGGATTCGGGGTCCCGTCGAATGGTTGCTGGGAGATTACGGGACATTATAGAAAAGAGGGCCGCGAGGTGGAGCTGAGTTTTGTGGTTTGGGTGGCGGAGTCATAGAGAACTGGAGACTGGAGCACTAATCTTTAGTCTCTAGTTCTCCAGTCTCTAATCTTTTTTCATTGTCCAATCAACACTATTCTGTTATGCTCAACGGTTGATCCGTATTTTAGCAACCGTTTAGATGGAGCTGTAGCCCCAACCCAACGTCTTGTCTCTGGCACTTCATTAAGTAGGCGGTGCGCAACAAAGCGAGCTTTGTTGCCAGATTACGGATCGCGTCACGAGTCTTGTATTGTTAACCAGAGTCATATACAGGAGGTATTCGCCATGATAGTCCGCATGCGCGGTATTATCGGTTTCGTTTTTGTTTTCATCCTGGCAGCTGCGGTTCCCTATTGGACAACAGCAGTTGACGCCGGGCAGAGTGACCCTGAGCCCGCACCGAATCTCATCGAGGAGCTTCGGCAAGCGACCGGGGGAGAGGTACGCATTTCGTATCACAGCGAAACGGGAATGGTTCGTTTTCTGGGGACAACCACAGAAGCAGCTATCGCCCAACCTTGGCTCGCAGCAAGCGAGGTAAGCGCGGACTTAGCAGCCAGGTCATTTCTGAGCGATTATGGTTCTTTGTTCGGCATTGCCGATCCTGAGCAGCAGCTGGCGCTGATGACAGAGCGCGCGCTGGACGACGGTCGTTCGGTGGTTCGCTACCAGCAGACCTATCAGGGCGTTCCCGTGCTTGGCGGCGAGCTGATCGTGCAGATGACCGCTGAGCAGGCCGTGCTTTCGGCCAACGGCGAAGTGCTTCCGGGCATTGAGCTGGACGTGGCGCCGGGCGTCAACACAGAAACTGCCCGCGAGACGGCGCTGAGGCTGGTGGCTAAAGGGTACGAGTTGGACGCCGGCCAGTTGGAGGTCAGCGAGCCGTCATTGTGGATCTACAGCCCGCGCCTTCTTGGCGGCCCCGGGCCGGATTTCAGTAGCCTGGTGTGGCGGTTGGAGGTGACCTCGCCCGAGATGTTGCAGATCCGCGAGTTGGTGCTGGTCGACGCCCACCAGGGCGGCGTGGCGTTGCACTTCAACCAGATCCATACTGCCAAAGACCGCAAGACCTATGATGCCGGTAACACCAGCAGCTTGCCTGGTGTGCTGATGCGCAGCGAAGGGCAGGGCCCTGTCGGCGACGCGGACGTGGACAATGCGCATGACTATGCCGGCGACACGTACGACTTCTTCTTGAGCGAACACGGCCGGGACAGCCTGGACGATGCGGGCATGACCCTGATTTCGACGACGGACTACTGCGATCCCGGCTCCCCCTGCCCATTAGAGAACGCCTTCTGGAACGGCCAGCAAATGGCTTACGGCGACGGATATGCTTCAGCCGACGACGTGGTGGGCCACGAGCTGGCCCACGGAGTGACGGATTTCACTTCCAGCCTCTTCTACTTCTACCAATCGGGCGCGATTAACGAGTCGCTGTCCGACGTGTGGGGCGAGTTTGTGGACCTGACCAACTCGGGCGGGAACGACGCGCCCGGCGTGCGCTGGCAAATGGGCGAAGATCTTACGATTGGCGCCATTCGCAGCATGTCTAATCCGCCCGCGTTCGGCGATCCGGACCGTATTGGCAGCGCGAATTATCATTGTGCCGCGACGGACAGCGGCGGCGTGCACATCAACAGCGGCGTCAACAACAAGGCGGCATACCTGATGGTCGACGGCGGCTCGTTTAACGGGCAGACGATTAACGGATTAGGCATCAGCAAGGTAGCCGACCTCTACTACGAGGCTCAGAGCAACCTGCTGACCTCGGGGAGTAACTACGCCGACCTGTACGATGCGCTGATCCAGGCTTCGATTACGCTCGGCTATACGACTGGCGAGCGCCAGGCCGTACAAAACGCGCTGCTTGCGGTGGAGATGAACGAACAGCCTTGCGGGCGACCAGAGCCCGCGCCGGTGTGCGCGCCGGGCCAGACGCCCACTTACGTCTTTTATGACAACCTGGAAAACACGGCGAGCGGAAACTGGACGAAGGGAACCATCAGCGGCTCAAACCTCTGGTACTATCCGCAAAATACGCATCCCTACACAGGGTTCGACGCTACCTATGCCAGTAGTGGACAGTACAACATGTGGGGCGATAATCTAGACTCTACGGCTGATTCCTTTATTGCCACCAGCCAGGGTCGACAGATTCCGGCAAATGCCTACCTGCATTTCAGCCACGACTGGAAGTTTGAAGGCTCTGCTGCGTCAGCGTACGACGGCGGCGTCGTGGAGTACAGCACCAATGGCGGCAGTAGTTGGAACGACGCGGGCGCTCTGTTCAGCGAAAACGGCTACAACGCAACGATCTCGCCCTCCTTTGGCAACCCGTTAGGTGGGCGCGCGGGCTTCGGCGGTTCCGGGTTCGCCTACACAGCCAGCCGGCTTGACTTAAACAGCCTGGCAGGTCAAAACGTGCGTTTCCGTTTCCGCATCGGCACCGATTCCAGTATCGGCGACTGGGGCTGGTTTATCGACGACATCCGCATCTACACCTGCGCTGCTGCCGGCGCGTTCGATCCGGAAGTTTTACTGCCGATTATTGTGAAGTGAAATAGAGAATAGAGATTGACCGAACTTCGCTCGGTCAATCTCTATTCTCTTGAACCCAGCCCAACGTCTCCCGCAACGTCTTATGCGCGTTTTCGATGGTCTGGGCGTTGCGGGCGGCGGCTAGCTGGGACTCGACGCGGGAGCGGAGGTTGTCACGGGCGGGGGCGGCGTCCTGAGAGCGGCGTAGGGTTTGGGTTTGCAGCGTCTGGGTGATGCGGCGCTCGAGGACGGAGAGCCGCTGGCGCTCGCCGTCGAGGGCGGCGTAGGCGGCGCGGACCTGTGCTTCAAGGATTTCGATTTCTGACAGTGTGGCCTGCATTTCGGCGAGGGACACGTCAGAGCCGCCGATCTGCCAGAGGGTGGCGATGGCTTCCTTCATTTCGTGCAGCAAGGGCTGAAGGCAGCGCCAATTGTGGGCCTGGCCCTCGGCTTTTTCAAGCATGGCGGGCATCTCCACGCGCAGCGTTTCTAACTGGCGGAAGCCGTGCCGGATGGTGGCGGTGGCGGTGTTGAGGTCGCCGGTCAAGGTGCGCGCGTCGTCCATAAAGGCGCGCAGCTTGAGGGGGTCGCCCGCGGCCTGATGGTGTTGCTGTTGCAGGGCACGGTAATGGGCGAGGGCGGGATCGTCGCGTGGGAGGGTCACGGTCTGCTGCAGGGCCTGCCAGGCCTGATCCAGCTCCTGGGTCTGCTGATCGGCTTCCCGGGCCACGCGCGTAACGTCTTCCTGATGGGCTTCCTCTATTTGCTGCGCTTCGGCCGCCAGGTGGTTGACGCGCAGCTTAAGGCCGTCGAGGGCCTGCCGGCGATTGCCGCCGGTGGGCTGAGCCGGGAGGTCGTGTTCGTCGCCATCACCGTCTGCGCCGACGAGCGGGAGGACGGCTGCTTCGTCGTCGACGCCGGAGAGGGCGTACGCGGCGCGGTAAGCGGTGTAGAGGCGGCGGCTGAGCACTTCGATGGCTTCGGCGTGCAAAGAAACAGCCGAGACGTTCTGCAAAGCGCGTACGCGCCCGGCAGCAATGCCGAGTTCTTGCGCCAGTTGCAACAGTTCCAGCGCTTCTGTAGCCTGTTCTTCGGCATCCGAGAAGCGCTCGGCGCGCTGCAGGGCGCGCGCTTCGGTTTCCAGGGCGGTGGACCTGTCGAGCAGTGGCTGCAGGCCGTCGCGCACAGTCTCGTCTTCACCGGCTTCAAGGGCTGTTTCGTGGGCGGCGGCGACCTCTTGCAGACGGGCGTCTACGGCCCGTCGTTGCCGGCGCAGGCCGCCGGCATCGGCTTCGAGAGCGGCGGCTTCTTCTTCCAATTGATCCAGTTCTGCGGCGAGCGTGTCCATACGGCCCAGGCCGGGTTCGGCGCCGTCTTGCAGCGCCTCCATAAGCATATCGGTCTGGCGTTGCAGCTGCGCCAGTCGCGCCAGCAGAGTTTCGGCGGTGGCCAGGCCAGCGTCTTTTTCTTCGGCGAGGGTTTCTTCAAGAGCCGACAGCCGTTGTTCGCGCAGCTGGCGCGCAGCCGGCGCCAGGCCGCCCGGCGTTTCTTCAGCGCGGGCGAGGAGGCTTTCGGCGCCGTCAAGGTCGCCACGCAATCGGTCGATGTCACGTTGCAGTTGCCACAGACGGACGGCGGCGGCCGGACCCTGCCATATTTCCTGGGGATTGTTGAGGAGATAGACGATGGCCCAAAGGCCGTAAGGCTCGCCGGCAGCGGGCACTGAAGCCAGGCGGCGGCTGAGGCGCTGGTAGCCGTCTACGACTTTTTGCAGGCGGTCGCGAGCCGGTTCGTAGTGGCGGCGAAAGGTACCGGCGTGCAGATCTCGGTAGGGACGCAGGCGGGCGGCGAGCGTTCGCAGGGTTTCGCCGACGTCCGCCAGGGATGCTTTGAGGGTCTGGGCCTGCTGCCGGTTGCGCCGCGAGACCCAGCGCAAAACTTCGGGTATTAGATAAAGGATAGCGATGATCAGGACGGGGATGAGAACAATGAGTAATCCAGGTTCCACCAGTTTCCCTGTAATTAAAGCGAGTATGGGACGGGTTTGGGGTTAGTATACCGCAAAATGGGGGGAATGGAGGAAGTATAATGACGGCGGCGACCGCCTATGCCGGGGTTACCTGCCCGAGGACAACCTCATGGATGGCGCCCGTTGCAGATGGTAGATTGCCGGGACGGCCATGCCAGCTTTCATAGGCCAGGATGGCAAAGGCCAGGGCCTCTTTGGCGTCGCCTGCGAAAGCCGGTAGGTAGATGCTGCTGAGTTCTTCACACCTCAATAACCGGGCCGGTGCTAAGGCGTTGGCCAACTGGCGCATCAACACCGGATTATGCACACCGCCGCCACTGACAATGATCGCTGCTGGCCGGCGGGGTAGAAAGTCGTCATAAGCGCGTGCGATGGTTTGGACGGTGAACGCGGTGAGCGTAGCCATCAGTGCTGATGCGCCGATGCCGTATTGCTCGGCCCGCTGCCAGATCTCGCGCGCAAATGAATGGCCAAATTCCTCTCGCCCTGTCGTCTTGGGTGGGGAGCGTTTCAAATAGGGATGTTCTAGCAACCAAGCTAGTAGCCTGTCCTCGACCTCGCCGCCGGCCGCGAGCGCGCCATCTCGGTCGTATGACCAAGCATCCCGAGTCAGGTAGGCAGCTGTTTCGTCCAGCAGGACGTTGCCAGGGCCGGTATCGAAGGCAAATGGTTGGAGATGCGGGTCGTTCCGAGGGGGCAGAAAGGTAACGTTTCCGATGCCGCCGATGTTCTGCGCAGCGCGCACCTGCGCCTGATCGGTAAAGAAGAGCATATCGACGTACGCAACAAGGGGTGCGCCCTGTCCCCCGGCGGCCACGTCGCGGGCGCGGAAGTTACTCACGACCGGAACGCCCGTTCGCTCGGCGATTATTGCCGCTTCGCCTAGCTGCAATGTGGCCGGTGGAGTCCCCTGAGGCGCGTGCCATACAGTTTGCCCATGGGAGCCGATCAGGCTGACCTCATCCGGTGTCAGGCCTGCTTCTCGGATGCCCTGTCGTGCGGCGGCCGCAAACTGTTCGCCTAGAATCGCGCCGAGTTGGCACAGATGATCAACCCGGCTCGTCTCCGGCCGCATACTCTCGCGAATGGCCCGGCGAAGCGGAGCCGGGTGAGGCACCGTCGTGTGGCGGCGCAGCCGCCAATCCAGCTTTGGTGGTTGGCCGGAGATCTCGACAATAGCCACATCGGTGCCATCCGCCGAAGTGCCCGACATCAGCCCAACGACGATCATAAAGCTTCCACCACCCGTCTGTGTAGCTCCACCCGGAAGCGGCCGATCTTTCGCTGTTTCCGCCCCTTATAAATCTCGTTTGTCAGGCAGGCGACGACCAGCTCTCGCTGGGGATCGACATACAGAGACGTGCCGGTGAAACCAGTGTGGCCAAACGCCCGCCGACTCAAAGGGTGGCCTGCTGAGTCGGGATCAGGGGACCACACCGCCCAACCGAGACCGCGGCGAAGTACCCCATCTTCGGCCTGCAAGCTGGTCGCTTCTCTTGCGAGCCATAGTGGCAACAAGCAGTTCGCGCCCTGGCAATCGGCGAGCCATGCTTGCCCGAAACGGGCCACGGCTGCCGCCGTACCAAAGAGGCCGGCGTGGGCCGCCCCCCCCGCCCACCGCCCCGCCAAAAAGTCGTGGGCCGCACCCCGGATACCGCGGCACCGCCCCGCGCCAAAATAGGTTTGCGCCACCTTCAAGGCGGGGACAGGAACA
>JAICPS010000216.1 GCA_025929715.1 Anaerolineae bacterium
AGAGAGACGCTCGACAGAAGATGCTGGAACAAAGACGGCACGAGATTCGCCACCTTAGACAAGAGGAGGAGCTTGCATCGAACCGTCGCATGGAGGAACTACAGGCCATCGAAGCAGAACGCCAGGCGCTACTTCGCCAACGCCTGGCGGTGCAGCGCCGGCAGCAGCGAAAATTGCTGATGCTTGCATTCGGGGCAGTTGCACTCTTCATTCTTGTACTTTTCGTTTATGCGTTCGTTTCCTTTGTTGGTTAATTGAGAATGCCGACACCCGCCCGCCAGGCTCCTGGCTATCGCATTGACGTGCCCGCGTTCAGCGGCCCACTAGATCTACTCCTGCACCTGATAGAGCGCGACGAATTAGACATTACCGTCATCTCACTGGCGCGCGTCACCGAACAGTATCTTGCCCAGGTAGAACATCTAAAGCAGGAAAGAATCGAAGATCTGATCGATTTTCTGGTGATCGGCGCCCGACTCGTTCTTATCAAGAGTCGGGCCCTCCTTCCGCGACCTCCCGCGATTCCTCTGGAAGAGAACGAAGAGGACCCCGCCGAAGCACTGCTCCGACAATTAAGAGTTTACAGACAGTTTAAGACGGCCGCAGCCTGGCTCCACAGGCGTGAAGAACAGGGTATGCGCACTTATTTGCGGGTTGCAGCTCCGCCCCAGCTCGACGCAAAACTGGATCTTAGTGGCGTGACTATTGACACGCTATTTCAGGCACTGCAAGGCGTATTGGCGCGCTCAGAGACAAAGTCGGAGAGCGTCGATGTTGTTCAATCACCGCTAGTAACGATCGAAGGACAGATCACACGTCTTCGCAAGATCCTTAGTACTGCAGGCAGCGTTTCGTTTCGAGACTTTCTGTCTCCTGACGCCGACCGTTTAGAAGTCTCCGTGACTCTATTGGCGACGCTTGAACTCATCAAGCGCCGCGAGGCGACTGCGCACCAGGACTATTTATTCGGTCCCATCGAAGTCCGGGCAAGCTTCGACAGTTCGCGCGAAGCAGCGATTGAGATATGATCCGTTAGCCACCTAACTCTATTTCGGAAAGCTGCGACGATGGGTAAGCTGGACAATGCGAGGAACCAGTTCTTGGCTGAATCTTCTAAGTCAGAAGTTGTTGTAAACGTTGCTAAAACACGTTCGGAGCGCCCTGCAGAATTGGAGGCGTCATCCACCTCCGAATCCTCCCTTCCTTTATGGCGACGTGCCCACTGGTACAAGGTAGCGTTGTTTTTCGTTAGCCTCTTTCTGTTCATCCTGGCGATCACCATGATGAAGGAAGGGGCGCGCGACCTCGCACCGCTGGTGCGCGACAGCTTCTCCGTAGAAAATCCGGCCAACAGCCTTGGGTTCGGTTGGCTATTTGCATATGTTATCATGAGTGGATCCCCTGTCGCCGCGGCATCGTTAACTTTTTTTGACGCGGGCGTCATCAGCGAACTCGGTACGTACACCATGATTACCGGTAGCCGGTTAGGCGCCAGCCTGATTGTGCTGTTCATAGGATTTATCTACGTCCTGCGCGGTCGCGATCGCTCTACCAGCCTCGGCATGGGCCTCCTCTCTCTCGTCGTTACCGGCAGCACTCACCTTCTCGCGCTGCCCTTGGGCATGGTACTACTTAGCGCAAGTGTACTAGACGGAGTGCAGCTCTCGGCCGGATCAACGCTGAATTCTCTGGCCGATCGCGTGTTCGACCCGATCATCACCTGGTTGCTCGTATATCTGCCTGAATGGTCATTGTTCGTCATCGGTTTTTTCGTAATCATGGCGAGTTTCAGTCTCTTCGACAAAGCGTTGCCGCAGATGACCCTAAGAGAGAGCCAGGTTGGGCGGGTCTCTCGCTTTGTCTATCGCCCATGGGTCATGTTTCTAGTCGGTGCGTGCATTACCTTACTCTCAATGTCAGTGAGCATTTCGCTGAGTATACTCGTGCCACTGAGCGCGCGCGGCTTTATCCGTCGCGAGAACGTTGTCCCATATATCATGGGCGCTAACATCACAACTTTCATAGATACGCTCCTAGCGGCACTTTTGCTCAACAATCCGACAGCATTTACTATCATATTGGTCAATATGATAAGCATCTCAGTGGTTTCGGCGTTACTATTAGCCACCGTCTACCGACGTTATGAGCGAATCTCCTTATCCTTTGTGCGATGGGCAACGTCCGATACCCGCAATTTCGGTCTGTTCATGATCGTCATTATCTTCGTCCCAATTGTTTTGATGTTAGTTTAGGCGAACGAATAATTGAGGGGTTGCAAGATTCGATCCAATTCTCAATTCAAAGGAATGGGAGTCTAACATGCGTATCTTAATCGCGACCGGAGGTTCCGGACACTCTGATCTGGCGGTTCAATTAGGTAACTCGTTGATTGACGCCGTCGGTGGAAAAGCGACGATTCTCACTGTCGTGCGCCATGAGGATGAACGTTCACACGGAGAATCGCTGCTGAAACGAGCAGAGCGCTTATGGCAGCCTCATTTGCCCGGTCCTGAGCTAAAGGTTCGCGTGGGTGAAGCCGCGCCTCAAATCATCGCCGAATCCAGGGAGGGCCCATACGATCTCGTCGTGATTGGCGAGCGGGTTCATCATCGTATCCTGTCGCGCCTATTAAGTCCCACCTCCGAACGAGTGATTGCCCAGGTGCCATGTCCTGTGCTCGTTGCCAAGGCGCTGACGCGCGAATTTAAGCATATTTTGGTCTGTGATAGCGGTTCAGACCAACAACCGTTAATCAGTCGCTTCACGTCCATGATGTCAGAACTACTCACGCCGGATGCCGAAATTACCGTATTGCACGTGATGTCGCAGATGGGCGCGGCTCCCGGGGTGCGTGGCTGGCAACTACGCGCCGATGCCGAATCTCTAATGCGCGCGCATACGCCCGAAGGGCGAATTTTAGTCCATGATATGGAGCTTTTGGAACAGTCGCGGGCGCACTCGGAGGCCAAGGTGCGCCACGGTCGTGTGGTGGACGAGATTCTGGCAGAGGCCGAGGGCGACGCTTACGATCTGGTCGTCATCGGCACTCACCGCATGGAAGGCTGGCAGCGATTCCTACTTGACGATATTGCTCGCCAGATTATCCATGATGTACACCGGCCCATTCTCGTCATCCAACAGCGAAAGTGAGCATCTACTGATCAGCTACTCACGTTCTCAAAGATCCCCGCAGCGCCCATACCGCCGCCAATGCACATTGTCACCATACCTAACGCTACATCACGGCGCAGCATTTCATGCATAAGCTGCACTGTCAGCTTGGCGCCCGTACAGCCCAGTGGATGGCCCAGCGCGATAGCTCCGCCATTGACGTTGAGTCGTTCTTCGTCAATACCCAACTCGCGTACCACAGCTACAGCTTGTGCGGCAAATGCCTCGTTCAGTTCAATCAGATCAATATCATCTAGGCTCATTCCGGTGCGCTTGAAAAGGCGCGGAACAGCTTCTACGGGTCCAACGCCCATAATCTCTGGACGCACGCCACCAACATTAAATCCAACGAACTTCAACAGCGGCTTGAGGCCCAGAGATTCCGCCTTTGTTCTTTCCATCACCAGCACGGCGGCCGCGCCGTCGCTCAGAGGCGACGAGTTGCCGGCCGTTACCGTGCCGTTTTGCTTAAATACGGGCCTTAGAGACGCAAGCCTTTCCAGGCTCGTGTCACGGCGCACGTGTTCATCGAGCGCGAACGTGAAAGACGCGCGCTGTGGGCCATTGTCGCCAGGCGTCACTTCCTCAATTTCGAGGGGCACAATCTGCTCGTCAAAGCGGCCGGCATCCATCGCCGCGGTGGCTTTCTGATGGCTGCGCAGGGCAAACTCGTCCTGCGCCTGGCGGCTTACTTCGTACTCCTCTGAAACTCGCTCCGCGGTAAGACCCATGCCCATATACACTTCGGGCCGGTTGTCTACCATATGCTGATTGGGGCTGATGCGAAATCCGGTCATCGGTACCAGGCTCATCGTCTCCGCGCCGCCGGCAATGATGGCGTCGGCTCCGTTGGCGATGATGCGCTCTGCGGCGATGGCGATGGACTGTAAGCCGCTAGAACAAAATCTGTTCACCGTCATCCCCGGAACCGACGCGGGCAGGCCGGAGCGCAATGCAATCGTTCGTGCAAAGTTCAATCCTTGCGCCCCCTCAGGGAGGGCGCAACCAATAATAACGTCGTCGATCTCCATGGGATCCAGCTCGGCTGCGTCTTGCAATACCTGGCGGATAACGGCGGCGGCCATCTCGTCGGAACGGGTATTGCGCGTCGAGCCTTTTTTAGCGCGCCCAACAGCGGTGCGCACACCTGCCACAATGACTGCTTCTCGGGTCATATTTGCGTCTCTCCTAATTTCTTAACGGCTTGCCCTGCTGCAGCATGTGCATGATCCGTTGCTGAGTCTTCTGTTCGCCGGCGAGCGACAGAAAAGCTTCGCGCTCGAGGTCGAGAATATACCAGGGATCCACCCACGCTGGCGCGCTAATATCGCCGCCACACAAAACGTAAGCCAGTTTATTGCCGATCAATTGGTCGTGTTCGCTGGCATAACTCCCCCATACAAATGACTGCACGCCAAGACGAAGGGCGCTAAGTGCGTCCCTGCCTGCCGCATATATCAATTCCTCTTGCGGCGGGCGCGCACCGCTCTGGGCCAAGTATAACGCTTTCTGCTTGGCGAGAGCCAGGCGGTGATCGCTGTTCATCACAATTTGATCGTCCGCCTTCAGGTAGCCCAGCTCCTTGTCTTGCCAGGCGCTCTCGCCCACCCTAGCCAACGCGATCTGCTCGAATACGTCCTGCAGGACAGGTAGTACGTCGGCGTTTTCAGTGCGCATCACCGGGTTTACCTTGCGCCTGAGAAGCTCTTTGCAGCCCCCACCTGCCGGTATCAACCCAACGCCGACTTCAACCAGTCCCATATAGGTCTCGTGGTCCGCAACGCTTGTCCATCCGGCCATTGCCATTTCTACGCCCCCCCCGAGCACACGCTGGTGCGGCGCTGTAACAACCGGTTTAGGTGCATGGCGCAGGCGATAAGTGATGGTCTGCATCGACTTCACCATCTCTGTGATCTGATCCCACAGTCCCTGTGCTGCCGCAATACCAATCATCGCAATATTCGCGCCAACGGAAAAGTTATCACCCTGGTTGCCGATCACTAGGGCGTCAAAATCGCTATCCAATCGTTCGAGCGCCCTGTAGGACATCTCGACGATGTCCTGGTCAAGTGCGTTCATTTTGGCGTGAAACGCTAAAAGAGCTACGCCATCGCCTATGTCCAGAATGCTTGCGCTGGCATTACGCGCCACTTCCTTACGGGCAGATCTGAGTTCGTCGATAATGATCACTTTCGGATCTCTG
This sequence comes from Anaerolineae bacterium, assembly GCA_025929715.1. Lineage (GTDB taxonomy): Bacteria > Chloroflexota > Anaerolineae > Promineifilales > Promineifilaceae > JAAYYY01. The sequence continues at coordinate 5,375 of JAICPS010000216.1, forward strand.
CGGACCGGGCAATACTGGCCGGATTCGAAATCGTAATAACTACCGTCGCTGTAAAAGCTCTCATTCCCGGCGTCCAACATGTCGTGGACCCATTCGGCGACGCCAAAGCCCTCGGCTTCCATAGCCTCTGTGGTCTGCTTGACGCCGAGAAGATCCCACATTTCAAATGGCCCTTTCGCATGCCCAAATCCCCAGCGCAGGGCATCGTCGACGTCCTTAAGGCTATAAGCGCTTTCAGGCGTCACGTACGCAGCATATGCCAGGCTGAAAAATATCTGGCGCCGCACGTACTCGGCGCCCCGATCTTCGTGCTTAAGCAGCGCCTTGAGACGCTCGCCGAGATCCTCAATTTTGCGTACCGCGCCGACCGAATCAAAGCGTACCTTCTGTGGGGCGCTGTAATCCATGTCACGTGGATCGAGCGTCCAGAACTGCCGCTCGCCGTCTACCACAGTCTGCCTGTAAAAACCCTGGCCTGTCTTGTTACCAAGCCAGCCATTGGCCATCATCTCCTGCAGCAAGGTGGGAGCATGCTCCCCGCGCAGGATTTCGCGGTAAGGATCGTGCTCGATGGCATCGTATAGGTTGTCGTTGACGTGAACCATCACGTCAAGGCCCACCAGGTCGAGAAGCCGGAACGTGGCCGTCTTCGGCCGCCCTAACAGAGGGCCGGTCAGGTTGTCCACTTCTTCAATTGAATAGCCATGCTCCAGCGCGTATTCAAGCCCATAAGCGCCGGCGATGGCGAAGTAGCGGTTGGCGATAAAGTTAGGCGTATCTTTCGCCACGACGACACCTTTGCCTAAGATCTCCCGGCCAAAATCCACCATCATATCAACCACCGCCGGATCCGTATCGGCGGTAGGAATTACCTCCAATAACTTCAGATATCTCGGAGGATTAAAGAAGTGGGTTCCCAGAAAGTGCGCGCGAAATGCCTCGGAGCGGCCTTCCGCTATCTGGTGAATCGGTATGCCCGACGTATTGCTGCTGACGATGGCGTCCGGCTTGCGGATCTCTTCAATTCGCGCCATCAGCGCCTGCTTAGGTTGGAGCTGTTCGACGATCACTTCGACAATCCAGTCGCATTCCGCCAACTTATGGAAATCATCTACCGTATTTCCGAGTTTGATATATCTGGCGCGCCTATTGCTTGCCAAATTGGCCGGTTTCGCCTTTAACATGCGCTCGTACCCACTGCGCACGATGCGATTGCGTGCTTCGGGATCGCCTTTCTCTTCTGCGTCAAGGCCAGGAGGAACAATGTCCAGGAGCAGTACCGGGACTCCGATGTTCGCCAGGTGCGCCGCGATGCCGCCACCCATCGTACCGGCCCCAATGACGGCTACTTTCTGAATGTCATAAGTCATGGGCATTCTCCTTATTCACGTAAGTGAACTGATTCATCCCTATTTCAGTTCGCGGCGGGTGTAGCCCAGGATACTGCGCGCGACGATCAGCATGTTGATCTGCTTCGTTCCCTCATAAATATCATTGATCTTTGCGTCACGCATCCATTTTTCGGCCAGCAATTCAGTTGAATAACCACGCGGCCCCAACAGTTCGACCGCCTTTTGTGAGATAAACGTAGCGGTCTCGCCCGCTCGCGCTTTAGCCATGCTCGCGTCCAATCGATTAGGTTGGCCACGCGCCATCTTAACCGTAGATTTCAGTGTGAGCAGCCATCCTGCCTTTTGTCGGGCTTCCATCTCTACCAAGTCTCGCTCGTACGCGCTCATCTCGTGCGAGGGTCTGGTGTAATCGACCGATATGCCCTCTTCTGCCAGCGTCTCCTGGGTCAGCTCCAACGCTGCCCGGGCGACGCCCATGGCGCTTGCCGCAACGGCCGGACGGCTGGCGTCGAACGTCTTCATCGCTCCCTTGAAACCACGCGTCGTCGTCTCAGTCTGCACGTCGGGGTCGCCAAGTATGTTGTCGTATGGCACACGCGCATCCTTGAATACGAGGGAGACGGTATCGCTAACACGAATGCCCAACTTGTGCTCCTGTTTGGCCACCGAAACACCAGGCGTCCCAGCTTCCACGACAAATGGTTTTATGCCGGCGCGCCCGGCGCTGGGGTCTACCGTTGC
>JAICPS010000522.1 GCA_025929715.1 Anaerolineae bacterium
ACAAGAAATCCGCCGCCAGCTCTGGACCGAGGTGGAGCGCGCCGTGGCGCTAAGCGAAGCGCTTGGCGGTCATTATCGCTTTAAGATAGAAGAAGGCTACCCTGCAGCGGTCAACGACACGAACGTCAACAATTGGATGCGAAAGGTCGTGCGTGATTTGAGCGGTGAGGAAAAAGTATTAAACACCGAATCGGGAATGGGAGCGGAGGATTTTGCTTATATGGTGCACGAAGTTCCAGGCGCCATGTTCATGCTGGGTGCGGCGACTGCGGACGGAGTCTGGCGTGCGCATCACACTCCTATTTTTGACATCGACGAGAGCGTCCTGCCTTTGGGCGCCGCAATTCTGGCGGAGACGGCTCGTCGTTTCGTCACAGGCGCGCTGATAAGCCCTCAAATCTGAAAGCCTTCGCGATAGGGAATCACTTTGTAGTTGAAATCGCTGACGAATTGTTGTAGCTCTTCGTTCAAAGCCGCCCAGGATTCGTTATCCAGTACCTCTACCAGAGTTTTCTTCTCGCGCGCCACAAAGCCGATCAGGCGATTCGGAAAATTGCCATATGCCGTGTGCCATGCGTCGCTCATTTCCAGACCCATAGCCTGCATCACGGGCACGTAGCGCCCGAGCACGAAACGATAGTACTCCTGCATGTGCTCCGGGCTAACGTCATAGCTGAGAAGCAGCTTATACCCGCTCGTGCTCTCTTTCAAACGCCTTTACCTTCAGCCAGCGGCACGGTAAAGCTGAATGTGCTGCCGGCGCCTAACTGGCTGCTGCACGTCACTTCGCCACCCTGTGCTTGCACCAGCTTCTTAACTATAGAGAGTCCCAACCCCCAGCCTGGCTGCTCGCGCACGGCATTCGATTCACCGCGAAAGAACTGGGTGAACAGTTGGGCCTGGTCCGCTTCCGATATACCGATGCCGCTGTCCGCCACCTCGACCGCTGCCATACTATCAGCTGAGAAGACACGCACGTCGATCGCGCCGCCCGGTGGCGTGTACTTGTTGGCGTTGCTCAGTAGGTTCGACATGATCTGCGCAATTCGCGTGCGGTCCGCATAAACGATTGTAGCGCTCTCTGCGAGCTCCACGCCCAGCGCCTGCTGCCGCTCTTCGACGGCTTCGCGCAGGTCGCCTGCCACATTTTGAACGACCTCATGCAGATCAAACGCCTCGCACTCGAATTGCATCCGCCCACTTTCGATGCGGTTAATGTCTGACAGGTCTCGAATAAGAACGCCCATTCGATCCAGATTGCGGCGCACCGTGCCCAAAAACTGTCGCTGGGAATCGTTGAGCGGGCCTGCCATCTCCTTCAGTAACAGGTCCGTATAACCCCGAATCGACGTCAGCGGTATCCGCAGCTCGTGCGTCACAAGTGAGACGAACTCACTTTTAGCGTCATTAGCCGCCTGCACAGCTTCATAAAGTCTGGCATTTTCGATTGCCACTGTCGCGCGGTCCGCCAATCGCTCTACAAAGGCAATATCTTCAGAACTGAATGCCTCAGAACGCTGCTGTTCTAGCGTGATCACCCCCACGACAGCGTCTTCTCGTTTGATGGGTACTGCCAGTTGAACGGAGGCGGGACTGCCGTCGATTGTCTGCTCGGCGTCTACGCCATGTGTGACGATCGCTTGGCGGCGGGCCAGCACCTGAGCCAAAACGGGATGTTCCACCGCCACCGTTTTCTGCTCCGAATCCTCGTTCGCTCCCCGGTAAGCCAGGACGCGCAGGAATTGCGTCGTCCGGGCTGCGCCCTCACTCTCAGACTCTAGCAGGCCAACAGAACCGCCATCGGCCCCCGTGAGCTGGATGGCCCAGTCCAGCGCCAGCTCCAACACCTTTCTTAATTCCAGCGACCGGTTCAGCTCCTGGTCGATGCGCTGAAAGAGCGTCAACTCTTCCACACGTCGCGCAAGCGCCCGGTCCGTCTGGCGGAATAGGCGCGCGTTTTCAATGGCCATCGCCGCCTGGCTGGCAAACGCTACCAGAAGATCCAGCTCTTCCTGGGCGAATACGTTGCTGTGAAGCCGGTTGTCGACGTACGCGGCGCCGATGATGCGGCCACGTGCGCGCAGCGGCGCGCACATGATCGCGCGCAGTTGGTAACTTATCACGCTGTGGTGTTCGGCAAAACGCTCATCTTTCTGCGCGTTGTCCGTCAGCAGGGCGTCTCCCATTTTCACCACCTGGCGCACGATGCCGCGACTGATTTCCATAGCGTCGCCGGCGATCGTCTTCTGGTCCATGTTACGCGCCGCCACCGTCAGCAAACGGCCGCTGGCTTCATCCACTAACACCAGGAAGCCCCGCTCCGCGCCAGTGAGCTGAATGGTGGCGTCCATCACCAGGTTAAGCAGCTCGCTAAGATCCAGGGTCGTACTCAACCGTGAACTGACTTCGTAGAGTGCAGACAGGCGTTGTTGCTGGGTGTTGAGTGTTGTGGTCTCTGGTTTAGTCATTTGCCTTGAAAATAATCACACCACTCTTGCAACATGCACACCTGACACTGCGGTGCACGCGCGTGACATATTTCTCGCCCGTGCCGAATCAAGTTGATGTGAAAAGCGTAATAGTTGTCGGGCTCGACTATATTCTCCAATAATTCGTGCGCTTTGTCAGCCGTTACTTTTGTGCCAATCAGGCCCAACCGCCGCGACACGCGATGCACGTGCGTATCGACCGGAAACGCGGGCAAGCCGAAGGTGAAGAGGAGAATGATCGATGCCGTCTTTGGTCCCACGCCCGTAATCTGCATCAGCCACGCTTTGCCCTCCTGAACAGGCCGATCGGCTAGAAAATCTAGAGACAACTTGCCGTGCTCGCGCATGACGAAGCGCAGGGCGTTCTGAATGCGCGGCGCTTTCTGGTTGGCTAACCCTGCCGGCCGTATAGCCTCCCGCACTGCAGCCACGTCGGCATTCATCACTGATTCCCAGTTAGGAAACCGCTCCTTGAGCGCCTCGAACGCGCGCTGTCGGTTGGCGCCGGTAGTCTGTTGCGACAGAATCGTATTAACTAGCTGGTCTATGGGCGGATGGTAGCGTCGCCGCTGTGGTTCGCCGTAAACTTTGCTCAGAAGATTATAGACAATGCGGTATTTTTGCTGGATTGCGTCATGGCCCGGCGGCATTCACCTATTGTACTCGACACGAGCCGCGACTGGCGAACACACTTTACACTCCCCAATGGGCTCCCCGCCCGATTTTGCCGCCGAACGACTCAGTTTTGGGCATAGAGGAAGTAAATGATGACGGCGTTTGTGTTCTTACTAACCTTAAAATCAACTGTATTACCCTCGATCTGACAATGAGAATAGGTTCTGTTGGACAAGTTGGTGCCGGTACAGGCAATTCCTACCAGGTGGTAAACTTCCGGAGCCTCAGATCTTGCCGTGTATTCCCCAGGGCGCTTCGAGTCTTCCCAGTACTCGCCATCTTCGGTGAA
>JAICPS010000486.1 GCA_025929715.1 Anaerolineae bacterium
AGCCTGAAGATGAAAGAGCGGCCGACGCCAATATCGTCGAGCTTTATAAGCGGGTCGCCGATTATCTGGGGAACACGGCCGCGATATGCCGCGATTACTACGTCCATCCGGCCGTGCCAGAATGTTACCGGCAAGGTACCTTTTTCGAGATATGCGCTGACGTCGAGGGTCTGCCGCACGACGAGTGGCTGGATCTGGACGAGCAAGTGGCGCTGGCTGTGTTAAGCTCGAACTTGAACGGCAACACAGGTTGATACCCGATTTACATCGACTCCGTACGAAACCCTGGAATTCTAAAATTTCTCGCTCGCGTCGCTAATTGCCATATGCAGGCGGATAAGGTGCAGTTCATCATAGCTGACCGTTTCGCCTAGATCCTGAAAAACGGGCGTCAAGAAGTCAAGCCCGTGGCGAGAAAAGGCGTCCATTGCACGGCGTTGATCTTGATCCGTCAATTCGGAAAGCGCCAGAACATTATTTCTCGACAGCTTGCGCCCTGACTGCACAGCTTTCCATAAGTGCCCGATGACCGTTCTTGGTTTGACGCCATAAATCTCCGCAATGTCAGTGATCGATTTCCCGCCATCGTAAAATGCTACTACTTCGAGGGTACGATTTCCTAGTGATTGACTGGTTTCAGGATCGGCGGGCGCGGGTTTGCGATTTTCCTGGATATTGTTTTCAGCACAATATTCTTGAATGAGGGGCAGAAATTCGTGTGCGTAACGGTCGAGCTTGGCCTGACCAACGCCGTGTAGCTGCGCGAACGCTTCCTCGGACTGTGGGAAGTAGGTTGCCATTTCGGCCAGCGTGCGGTCGGAGAAGACGGTATAGGCGGGCAGATTGGCGGCGTCGGCCAATTGCTTGCGCCTGTCGCGCAACAGGTCAAAGAGCGTGGCGTCATAGTCAAAGTCTCGAGCAGTGGACGGGGCGCTTCTGCGCCGGGCTAACGCCGTGCCTGAGACGGATTGTCCCTGAAACACGGCGTATGCCTTCTCGGTGAGCTTCAGGCCGCCATACGTCAGGTCGCGGGTGAGCAAGCCCTGATCGACGAACTGCCGCGCGAAATGTTTCCATTCTGCTTTCGAGTACTCGCGCCCGATGTTGTAGGTGGTGAGCCGGTCGTGGCCGCGGGCGAGAACTTTTTGCGCGCGCGAGCCATGTAAAACATCGATAATGTGGCCAATACCGTACATTTCCCCGGTGCGTTTGACGCACGAAAGGAACTTTTGCGCGGCGACGGTCAGATCGACGAGGTCGTCGCGGTCCGTGGTGCAATTGTCGCAGAACCCGCAATTGTCTACCGGATAATCTTCTCCAAAGTATGCCAGGATCGGGGCACGACGGCATTTGATGGTATTCACGAAGCTGAGCATCGCTTCCAGTCGCAACTGCGCCGCGCGTTGTTGTTCTGCGGCCTGTTCCTGGATGAAGTAATTGATGGTGTTGACGTCGGAGTAGCTGTAGAGCAAGAGGCAGTCGGCGCGTAAACCGTCGCGACCCGCACGTCCGATCTGCTGGTAATAGCTTTCCAGATCCTTAGGTAAATCATAGTGCACGATAAAGCGCACGTTGGACTTGTTGATGCCCATGCCGAAAGCGATGGTAGCGACGATTATCGGCGTGTCGTCACGAATGAAGCGGTGCTGGTGCCGGCGGCGCGTTTCGGCGTCAAGTCCAGCATGGTAGGGCAAAGCGTCCCAACCACTGGAATTGAGTAGCCGGCACAGCAGATCAACCTGCTTTCTTGTTGCGCAGTAAATAATCCCTGATTGGCCACGATGCGCCTGCAGCAGTTCCAGCGTCTGGGCCAATGCATCTGTTTTAGACGCTACAGACAGAAACAGATTGTCTCGATTAAAACTGGCGATAAACGTCTGGGCGTCAGGGATTTCCAGGCTGGCCTTGATGTCGTGGCAGACCTGCTCCGTAGCGGTCGCGGTCAGGGCAAGACAGACGGCATTGGGCAGGCGGCGGCGCACGGCGACGAGCTGCCGGTACTCAGGTCGAAAGTCGTGGCCCCATTCAGAAATGCAATGTGCTTCGTCGATAGTCAGACAGTCTACGTCGACCTGATCGAGCATAACGAGCGTTTCCGGGCGCAGAAGCGTTTCGGGCGCGGCATAGAGCAGTTTCACTTCGCCAGCGCGAATCTGCCTTGTGGCCTCCAGGTATTCGTGATAAGCCAGCGTGCTGTTGAGGTAGAGGGCGGGCACACCCAGCTCCTTCAACTGCATTACCTGGTCTTCCATCAGAGAAATGAGTGGGGAGACGACAACCGTGAGGCCTGGAAAAAGCAGCGCCGGCAACTGGTAACAAAGGGATTTACCGGAGCCTGTGGGCATGACAGCCAGCGTGTCTTCTTTGGCCAGCACCTGTTCGACGATGTCTTCCTGCATCGCGCGAAACTCGTCAAAGCCGAACACCTCTTTCAAGGCGGCCTGAGTCGATCGCGGGACGGCGACCTGGCGAGTGGGCTGCGTTACCGCGACGGGCGGCGAACCATGGGCTGTGCCGCTTTGCGGCAAGAACCAGCCAGACAACTGCACGTAACAGCGCAGTTCGTGGTCCGGATGTTCCTCTGGTTTCCACCAATGGGCGAGAGAGACGCGCAATATTGCTCCGGCGGGGATTTCAGTTACCGGTTCCTGAAAGCCCACGAAGGTCAGCGTGCGTCCACCGTCGTCAGTGGGGTAGCGGTAGCGGATACGTTTGCCGTCGTCGTCAAGCAGCAGCGGTTGGTCGGGTCGCCAGAACATTGTGCTGCATGAAGGAACGCCACTGTCCTGCGCGATATAGAGCGCGCCTGTGCCGGTAGCGCGCGTGAGACCTTCGTACAGGAGGTCGGCGCTGCCCTCGAGGGATGGCATGTGATGCTCGACAAAGCCGACCACGTCGTCGATGGGTGGAAGCCGCCGTTTGTCATGCACGACGATGTTTTCGACGTGAGGAGGAATAATGTGTTCGTCGGGGCGACAGTCGACGTCCCACACGTCCCCGACGCTGTATTCCTGGTTAAAACGGTCGTTCCACTGTTGGTCAGAAGCGACGAGGCGTAACGAGCGCCCTTCGAAGGTAATAGCTCCCACGCAGGCGCCGCTCCCCATGCGGGTCTTGGCTACGATGACGACTTTCATGATGTTTCCGCCCTCCCTCAAGAAATCGGATGTCTTTAAGACAAGCGATTTCTTTGTGGCACGAGATGTTCTACTTCCACTTCTAAATCATGCTGCAATTTTTGCGCGAGCAGCGAGCGTTGGCAGGCTGCGGGTTCTGCCTCCACACAGAACAAAGCCACCACGTTTGCGTTGGGTGGTAGATCTTCCATAAACGAACTGGACTCAAAATTGGTCAGGACTTCTTCTTCGTAAGCCTGGGCAAAATTGTCACTAAGCGTGTTACGCTTGCGTTTGGCGACCTTGTTCTTTGTATCTGTGTCTGTCTGGAGCCGGCGCACGGCCGGAGACGGGGCCAGATCCCGCCGGTGCAGGTAATGAATACCTAGCTCTGCGAGGCGATTCTGCAGCCGCTGGCTGTTGGCAAAAGCATATTGGGCGCCGCGGACACCACGCCGCCAGCGAATGTCGCAGAACGCGTCAATCTTGGCGTCCTGGAGGGCCTGGAAAAAGGCTTCTTCCGAAAAGCCGTAGACGCCGACGGTTACCAGCTTAATCGTCATCCTGCACCTGCCGGTACCGTTTTCGGGAAGTGAGTTGCTGGAAGTCG
>JAICPS010000513.1 GCA_025929715.1 Anaerolineae bacterium
GCAACAAGTGGCTGGACGGCCGCCTGGCCAAGGGCGAAGAGCATAGTAGCAGTCAAGACGGTTACGGCAACGGTTAACGCCCGCGCGGTATATATGTTGGGTCCCACGAGCCTGAACCAGCCTGCTAACAGCCACTCTACACCGGGCGTTCGATTTTCGAAGAGGTCACCGTAAATCCGCCGATTATTGAAGGCTACCTGCTCGGCCACGGTGATATGCACGCCTTCGTCGGCCTGGGTCGCAAGTTGCGAAAGGTTGTGCAGTCGCATAAACCAGGCAGCCAGCAGCACGATTACGACGACGCCATAGGTTCTCATTCTCTTGGCCCGCCGCCCGTAACGCGAAAATCGGCGATGTGTATGACGTCACGGCCGGTTGAGGCGTCCACGAGCCGCTCTCCGGTTATCAGGTCATACATACCCACTAGTAGCGGCATCTCACCTGAGGGCGCGTTATCGGAGAGTTGCACCTGATGGGAATCGCGAACGATCTGGCCAGGTTCCCAGCCTGAAGTTGGCTGTATGGCGCAGTCGGGAGCGCCATCGTGCTGGCCCCACATTGCGCCGTCATAAAGATGCACAAAGACCTGGTAATTGCGTTCGATGGGTCTGAGCGCCTGCCAAAATAGTACAATGTTAACCGTCTCGCCCGGCCGCAGGCTGTTTGTCTCAAGCGTGTACCCTAGCAGCTTCAACCGGTCGCCCAGATTTACGTCGACCTGAACCTGCCCAGAGCGCATCGGAGGCGCCACTTGCTCTGGCGCACGCCATAGGTCGTGTCCCATGGCTTCTAACTGGGTAACGATAGCAGGATTGGTGCCATAAATGTGCATGGTAGGAATGCCGTTCACAGTCACAACGTGCTGAAGCGAATTGTCCTCAAGGCTGTCGGGGTCGTAGGGAAGCTCATCCTGTGCGTTGGCGGCGACGATAAATGTCTGGTAGTCCGGACAGTGAGTGCGCGGCGCCTGGGCCATATACCAGGCGGTGATTTCTGGCTCCTCATTGCTAGAATACGGCATTTCTGCCACAAGCGACGGCGCCAACCGCCAGCCGGCCTGGTGGGGAAAGCCAAAAAGGCCAAACTGCGGGGGTTCGGACCAAGTGGTGGGGAAGTACCGGGGGCGATGCTCGGTCCAGGTCCTCTGGCGCTCGGGCGTGACGTCGACGAAAAGAAGATAGACGTAGCCGAGAGAAGCGCCCAAAACAAGTAGAAACGTTAGCAGCCCCAAAGCCTGCATTGCTCGGGTCCGCGCGATGCTCCATAAGAACGTGGCGCCCACTCCGGCGAGCAAGGTCAGGGCGGGGAAAATGGTGTAGACGTGTGTGCGGGGATCGGCAACGACGAGCGTGTAAAAGAGCAGCGGCGTGGCGAGGAAGAGAATGGCCGCAATCTTACTCCGGTGGCGCCGAATTGCACCGAGACCAACGGCAGCCAGGAACAGCAGCAAGATCACGTAATAGGTGCTATTGTAAAACGTGGCCATGCGCCAAACTTCGGGGATGCTCCAACTAAGAAACTCACCGCCAATGCGGTCTGCCAACAGGTAACTGCCGGTGTTGGAAAAAGTTGGATTGGCAACGTAAGGAACGTAGAAAAGCGCAAGAATTGCGCCCCCGACGATAAGCGCCGGTACGATTTGCTTGATGATACTTCTGCTTGCAATGCGACTTCGAGCGATAACAAGCCAGAGAATGACGGGAGCGACAAGTATCGCGTCATAGTGCGCCAACAGACCACCTGCCAGGAAGGTGGCGCTCAGGATAAGATCGACGGCGCTTCCCTTTGTCCAATAACGCTCGGCAAAAATAAGGCTCAGGAGCGTCCACAACGTGACCAGGCTTTGATATTGTACGATGCGCGAAAAGGCGATGGAAAAACCGCCGATAGCGAAGAGCAGAGCGGCAACCAACGCGGCCGAGCGATTGAACCACCGCATGCCTAGCGCGGCAATGGCAGGTACGACGAGCCACCCTGCCCAGATGAACACTCCTCGGGACCAGAATTCATTGATGCTACCGCCCAGCCCCCAGGGCAGCAGTGGCAAGAGGATTTCAACCGGACCCTTTTGGTGACGCAGCAGCGCCATTTCATCGCCTGCGAGCGCCTGTGCGGCGCGCACCATGATCACACCCTCGTCGCCCTGAAATTCTTTGTACTCGACGTTTATGAGCCTTAGGATTACGGCGAGAAGCACGATCGCCAAAAGTGCTAACGACTGGAAACTGGACCATGCAGGTATTTCAAGTTCCACTGTCTTTGCGCGTGGATCGATGGCTAACATGCATACCGGGAGCAAAAAGGTAACGAGCGCTATAAGCGCAAGTGTCCAACCCGGCAGGCCACCGGGCACGTAGCTTGCTGTGAGCGTCAACACGACAGGGATCAGTAAGGCGAGACCGCATGCTCCTACGAGTCGTGTTAATGGCGGTCCCTGGAGCCAAAGCGCCCAAATCATCGCCGGAATTATCCAAAGTAGCAGGAAAGCTGCACCCTGCCTCGCGCTGCCCAGGGGCAATACGAACTGTAACAGCACGAGCACTGCTCCGACTAGCGGCAGCAGCCAATACCCTGACTTTGTCCTGATCGACGCACGTCGTGCACGTTCGTCGGTCTCGGGCGTAGTCGCGACGAAATGGGTCTTATTCAACTTCATAAATCAAGATGGAATGGGCGACGCGATCGTCGGGCGGCCGATTGCGAAACCAGGGGAATACGTATTTCTCATCTTGCAAGGGTAGCTCCCAGAGATTGCTGACGCTGATAGCGTAGACGCCCGGCGTGGGATTTGCCGGGTCAAACGGCACGTCCCACCATAAATTGAAATGGCGCGGCAATCCAGGCAAAGGATCATACTCAATTCCGTAATAGAGCGGATCGGCGGTGCCAAACCACGAAAGGTGGACACCGGTAACCTCATTTTCTTCCATCCATTCTCGCAGCCGGAGCAGATCCTGGCCCCAGTCGACGTTACTATCGACGAGGATCTTATATCCGTCGTCGGGACCACCGGCTAGCGCGTTGAAATAGCTGAGATAATGAGGATGGATCAGGACCGTCGAATTAATTAAGAGCAAAATTAGACCGAGGGCGACGGCCGGCGCCATAAGATAGCGGCGGCGTTGTGCCCCTTCAGAACGTCGCTCGACAAGCCGGGCAACGCCCCCGGCGATCACTATGTAGATGAACGGTAGAATGGGAATTAGGTGGCGGTAACCGATGTTGAGTCCGCTCGGAATGCTGGCAAGAAAAAAAAGAATGGCCGGGAGCAACAGATATGTGGCTTTCTGGCGGTCGCTTTTGACGTCGGAGGCTTTGTATAACACGACGAGGGCAAAGGCCAACAACAGAAGCGTTGGCAGCGGTGTCTTGACGATAAAGGCAACGGGAAAGTAAGCGGGGAAACCATCGGTAGACGTCTCTCCAAGCAGAAATGCGGGCCGGCCGCCCTCGCTAATAAAGAGGATCTGCTCGATCCCGGCCCAAAACGTGGGCATTGGTGCCGCGAC
>JAICPS010000656.1 GCA_025929715.1 Anaerolineae bacterium
GGCTGGCTTATGCTTTTCTTAAGGGTTTCTTATGGGGTATCGAGATGTGGGGAGAAAATGGCGAAGATCAAGAACCGGCCGGAATCAGCATGGTAGCTTGATGGTGAAAGCGCTGCCCTCGCCAGGTTGGCTCACTACGCTCAGCCGGCCGCCATGGGCTGCAACCAGGTCGCGGGCAATGGCAAGACCCAGCCCTATCCCGGAAGAAAAACGCTCCTGCTGCCGGCTGCGAAAGAACGGCTCAAAGATGCGTGATTGCTCTTCCGCTGGGATACCTGGGCCAGTGTCACGGACCGTAATCTGTACTTCGTCTTCGTCCAGGCTTGCTTCCACGGCGATAGTCCCACCGGGCGGCGTATACTTGACGGCGTTGCTGACCAGATTGCCCAAGGCCTGCGCCAGGCGGTCGGAGTCTATTTCTAAGGTTGGCAGCGTGGGCGAGATCGAGACATTCCATTGGATGTCACGAGTGCGCGCTGCCTGGCCCCAGTGGGCCAGCACTGTGGTCAGCCATGGAGAGAGCGCCGTAGGTTCTAGATCTAGCTCCATCGGGCCCAAATCGCGATCATAGTAACGGGTTAGATCGTCCAATACACGTTGCAGGGATGCCAGCTCGACGTCGATGCCTGCAAGCAAACTATGGCGTAGCTCCTCCACTTCTTCAGCGCCGTCAAGCAGCGCCTGGTTGGCGCTGCGCAGGGCACCCAAAGGCCGGCCCAACTCGTGAACGAGATTGGCAAGTAGCCGTCGCCGCGCGCTGCGAAGGATGTTCAAGCGCTCTACCAGGGCGTTGAATTCTGTCGCGAGGATACGCAGCTCCCTTGGTCCTTCTTCAGCCACCGGCTCGAACTGTTCGCCGTGAACCATGCTCTGGATCGCTTGGGTGAGTCGCAAAATAGGCTGATTCAGGGTGTGCGCGAGGACCAGCGCCGTCGCACCGCCGAACAGTAAGCCCAGGAATAATACCTGTACCGTGGATGTGCGTACCCGTTGGAATCGCTCCTGCACGTTTACCAACTGGTGTGTCAGGCGCACAGCGCCCAGAAGCTCGCCATCACGGTTTTTGACCGGCACCCAGATATCAGCAATCTCGGCGCGAAGATTCTGGTTATAGTTGGTACGGACATAAGACTCTTCGCTAAGTATCGCATCCAGCGGCGCATTCTCTACGTGCTGGCCGACCAGTTCAACGTCCATTGGATCACTCGAGGACAACATGCGGCCGTCACCGGCGACTAGCATGATCTGCGCCGTCGTGAGCGGGTTAAATCGATCGACGAAAGCCTCCGCCTGCTCTGCGTCATGCCATATCGCCGGATAATCCGCTGAAAAATCGGCGAGAAGCCACGCCTGACGTACCAGTTGCGTGGAGAGGTTCACCAGAACGACTCTCGTTTCCAGAACATAGATGAGCGAAATGCCCAAAATAGGAATAATAAAGAGAACGGGAAGAAGGTGACTAAGTAGCAGCCGCCGCCGCAATGTACTCATGCATTATGTCTCGGGCGCCACAAGTCTATACCCCACACTGCGCACAGTGAGAATGCGCTTTGGTTTCTGCGGATTGGCCTCTATCTTTTCGCGCAACCAGCGAATATGCACATAGATCACTTGCAACTGGCCCGCGAACTCTGGTCCCCAGACACGATCCAGAATCTCGTCATAGCTCACAACGCGCGCTCTTTGCTGCGCCAGCATTTTCAAAAGCTTGTACTCGCGCGGCGAAAGATTAATGGACCTATCGCCAACGCTAACTACGTGTGTCGTGGGATCGATGATCAAATCGCCGACCTTGAGCGGCTCCTCTGCTGTTGGCGAAAGCGGTTCTGCCTGCCCTGCCGAGCGCAGCGTCGCGCGGACTCGGGCCAGGAGCACGTCTTTGTCAAAGGGTTTCGTAACGTAATCGCTGGCGCCCAGCTCCAGTCCCAGAACTTCGTCGAATTCGCGGCGCCGAGCCGTGACGAAAATCACCGGGATATTGAGCTTATCGCGTAAAGGCGGCAGGGCAGCAAGGCCGTCCATGCCAGGCATATTGATGTCGAGCAAAACGAGATCGGGCCGTATTTCCTGAGCGATGTCCAGCGCCGCCTCTGCTGTACGGGCCGTCTGTACACGATAGCCGGCACGCTCCAGATGATACGCCACGCTGCGCCGGATGAGCTCGTCGTCGTCAACGACTAAGATGGTTTGTGCCATTCGTGCATCCCCATATTTCCGCCGTATATCAGAATAGTTGCATAGATTCCTTACGACGACACTTAACCTTTTCGTTGCGCCGGACAAATACTTGATTTCCACTTATTCTTCTGCTAAACTTTTCGCATCTTACTTGAAAAGGAGGTGTGCAACGCAATGCAAGTTAATCCAAGCCTTGTCCAGCGTATTCAGCGTTGTGTTTGCACGCCTGTAAGCTAAGCCACCACTTGCCTGTTTCATAAGTGAGGGCCACAGGTGTGCGTCACC
>JAICPS010000268.1 GCA_025929715.1 Anaerolineae bacterium
CGACGATCCGTCCTTGCCGTGTCTGGCTGAAGCGCTGCGCCGCCTGATTCAGCCAGGCCATGGCGCCCAAAAGGTTGACCTCGACCATGGCCCTGTCTTTCTTAAAATCAAACTCATTTGGCGCTACGGGCGGCTGAATGCCGGCGACGTAGATGATCACGTCGAGGCCGCCCAAGTCCTGGACGATGTGCTGGAATAGCGGCGCGATGCTTTCGGTGTCCGTGACGTCGTGTTCATAAGCCGTAGCGGAGCCAGTCGTAGTGCGACGGTTGGCCTCGTCACAGACTTGCTGCAGCTCACCTTTGCGACGCGCTAAGGCGGCTACCGTGTAATTGTGATTGACCAGTTCGTGCACCAGCGCCGCGCCAATGCCCGACGAAGCGCCGACAACAATCGCCCGATGCCCCGGTTCAAGCGGTCGTGGTGTAGATTGGAACTCGTCGTTATCATTCATGTGGTTTCCGAGAAGACGAGGCTAAACCAGATAGATTGGATTACTGAAGATCCAGCCACGCAGCTTGCCCTCGAACGGGATTCGACACTCGGCGCGATAAGCGCCCGGTTCAATCGGCGTGTGCGTTAGATTCTGTTCGTTCTGAACTTCGGCAACAATTTCGCCGTGGCGTATCAGACGAATGTTCGCCTTCACCGGCGCGAGGATCTGCAACGTGGCCCCGGCGTCTAATTTGATTTCATCGCCCATGGTGCCTTTGTTTATCCCCTGTCCACTAAAGCGAAAACCGTTCGTGGGATGGGCCATATCGTAGGCCACCCAGCCTTTACCCGCGGCAATAGCATCGATTATCAGACGCCGGTCCGTCTCCAGGTCTCCGCTCAGCGGTTCTGGCGTGAGCACATGTGTATTTACAGCTCTAAAGAGAAATTCATAGGGAAAAATGGTGCGCGTAATGGGACCCATGCTCATGGGCGTGCCGTGCGCGTCGCTGTTGCCGACCACCGCAACACGCCGGCCGCCGGCCAGCAATTCGTCCCACTTTTCGAGCGCCTCCGGTTCCGGTCCTTCGATATGGCGTTCTGGATGTAATGCCATGCGCACGATTTTCAGCCGGGCGAGGAGGCCGTTGCGCCAGACCATGTTATCCAGCCCGCGAGAGATCTCATTTTTGAAACTGGACATGTAGTTCCAAATTTCAAGGCCCCTAAATCCTTCGACGTCCCAGCAGTGCCAGCCCAGATTATGGCCGCCAAATAAATCAAGATCGCGCTCGAAAGGATGGGCGAGAAAACCGTGTCCGCCCGCAGCATTTGTCGCATCGATTAGCCCCTGGGGATCTCGCGCGTAAGGCGACATCTCCTGTTCCGCTCCGTAGACCAGAAAATGATTGGCCTGTGGTTGCCGCCGCACGTCGTGGACCTCTTCGCCTGTCAGCAGTATCACGCGACCGTTATCGTTTTCGAAATAGCCCTCGATATCATGGACCCACACGTTGTGGTCGGTGACGATAATGAAGTCCAGACCGGCGCGTATGGCATCTTCCGCGACCTCTTTATGCCACTTTTCCCCGTCAGAGTAGGGGGTGTGGATGTGCATATTGCCAGTGTATTCGTGCATCCCTAATAAAGCCGGTGACAATCAAGTGTCATATGAATTGAAGTTGATTATAATCAATGCGCCCGAAATGAAAAACGCCAGAGAGGGAACAGCAATGCGTCGTGCAACCTGGGGATGGCTGGTGGCGCTCCTGGTTTTGCAGCTTTGTCTGCAGGGCTGCGGCCTATTGGATGGCCCCGTGAGTACGCCGGGCGTTACACGCGAGGCGCCGCAGGACACGTCACAGCCTACGGTTATCACTGAAACGCCTGCCAACGCCACGCCTGGCAGCCTGTTTTCCGCTGGACAAAGGCCGCCAAAACCACAGGCCGGGGTGCCCACAGAAGCGCAAGACGGCGCTATCGCTACCGCCGAGCCGCTGCCTACGGCCGATCCGAATAAGGATGATTGGACGGTGCTGGTCTACATGAGCGCGGCGAATGGCCTGGACGCCGCAGCGCTGCAGTCGCTCAATGAGATGGAAGTGGGCGGCGAGTCCGAGCAGGTCAATGTGCTGGTTCAGTTAGATCGAATCCCTGTGGCGGAGAATTCAGAAGATTGGGGTGGGGCGCGCCGCTACCGCATAATAGCTGATGATGATCTGACGACGATCAATTCCGAACTTGTCGAGGAACCAGGTCCTACAAACATGGGCGACCCGGACAGCCTGAGCGATTTTGTCGTCTGGGGCATCCAAAACTTCCCTGCCAATCGCTACGCACTGGTGCTGTGGGGTAGTGGTAGCGGTTGGCGCGGTCTGGCTCTGGATTCCACCGAAGAGGACGATTTGAGCATGTCCGACTTGACCGGCGCCTTGCAGCGAGCTTTGTCACAGGCCAGGCGCCCGCGCCTCGATCTTGTAGGCTTTGACGCCGGTCTGATGGCTCAACTGGAGGTGCTGAACGCCATTCAACCATTCGCCGATTATGCCGTCGCCGCGCCGGGTCTCTTGCCGCTGACTGGTTGGGATTATGAAGCGCTTCTGGCAGCGCTGTATGACGATACCGGGGTCAATGCTGAACAGTTCGCGACGCTTATCGCTACGACGGCGTTGGAGGAATCAGCGCGGTTATCGCCAATACCGCCTATGATGACCGCCGTCGACCTCAGAACTCTGCCGCGGGTAAACGCGGCGGTGGAGCAGCTTTCGCAAATGATCGTGCAGAACGCCGCGCTTTCTGCCGGCGCCATTGCTGATGCACGCCGCCTGGGTCAGATCGCCACCCTGGACCACGACGGTAATGACGACCTTTTTGGCGCAGTCGATGTGGGCGACTTCGCTGCTGAACTGGCGCAGTACGTGGCCCTGCCGGAGTTAGCACGGCGCAGCGAGGCCGTTGTCGACGCGCTGACCACGGCGATCGTCTCGCGAGGTAGGCCGGCTGCCGATGCTGCTCCCGCTCCGGAAACCGATGGAGGCGTAGGCGGCGTAACGCTTGCTTTTCTCCCGGTGGAACATCTGGATGACCCGGCCTATGATGCGGTGGCTCCACCGTCCTGGCAACAGGCGCTACACGCATTTTACGACGCGAGCGCGCAGCAGTTCCCGCCGCCCCAGGGCCAAGTGGCCGTGCAGGGCAGTGGAAGCGCCGGTGCACAGCAGCCTGTGCTGCTCGGGTTGGAATTACGCGCTGCCAACGTCGATGGGGCCGCACTGATCGCCCTGCGGCAGGAGTCAGATGGCCGGCAGCGCCTGATGTACCGTGACACGCTGGGTCCGGCCGCGTCTCCGAACGCAGCGGCGGACGCGTGGCCGGACGGTGTCAACCAGCGGGAGTACATCTGGGACACGACGGCGCATTATATCGGCGACGGGGCCAACGGCGATTTTGCGCCGTTGTGGCCCCTTCAAAGCAACCCCCGACTATTTAGTGTTCCAGCTCTATATCTCCCTGCTCAGGAAGGCGCCGAGTCACGCGAAGCTGCATTGTTTTTTGATGCTGTTTCCGGGCAGCTACAGAGTGTATGGCAGACTGGAAGCAATGCGAATGCTCCACTGCAGGTATTGCCTTCGGCGGGAGATAGTTTTCAACTTTATAGTGTCTACTTGACCGATGAAAACGAATTGGCATACGAGCCCGGCGTGACGCTGGTTTATTCCGATGGCGTGCAGATTAGCTTCGACCGCTTTCCGCTGCCCAGTGGTAACTATCAAATAGGGCTCGTCGCCGGCGCCATGGGAAGCAGCCAGCTTGCAGCAGCGACCGACGTTACGATATCTAATGACGACTTGACCCCCGGTTACCAGGCTTACCTGAACGCCGACTACGGTTTTCAGTTCCTTTATCCACAAGGTTGGCCCGAGCCCGTATTCGATGGCAGGCGAATGGCGACGGCCGGATCCCAACGCGGACCGGCGCTTGCCGTATCTGTTTATCCGGAAATTGGTTCCGCAACGGCTGCTCAGTTAAAGAGCCAGACGCTGGAAAGTTTTGGTGAGATAGATGTTCTTCATGAAGAAGAGGTCACAGTGGGCGGCGAGGCCGGCTTATTGACCGCCTATGGATACAACGGCGATGACGGTCCCCATACCGGTATTTTTGTTGCTTTTGTGAACACAGCACGAAGCGTGGGATACATTTTCGACGTCGATGGACTGGCGCTGGATGAAGCCATGACCATCGAAATTGCCGATCACCTGGTGCAAAGCTGGCGTTTTCCGCCGGTAAGCTCAGGTTCGTGGCCCGATCAATGGCTTCCGACAAGCCTCGGCTTGCTTACGATCACCCTGCCTGCAGCCTACGGTCACGAAACATTGGACAATGACTGGGAACTTTTCAAGGATGGCACGAACTTCCTCGCCGTGCGCACTGACGAGATTACGGGCGAGGGCCGGGCCGCTATTGCCGGCCATTGGGCAGAGGTTGCGTCTAGAGGAGTCGAAGCGTTTGTGAGTGCTGAACCTGAGCCATTTGCCCTTGCCGGAACAATTTGGTCGCGTGTCGAATTCAGCTACGAAGACGAGGAAGGTCCCGTTTCCGGGTTTATCCTGGCGACGATCTACGGGGGCGAAGAAGTGGTGGCCTGGGCTGAAACGCCGGCCGAAATATTCGACCAGTTAGTGACTGAACAGTATCTCGTCGCGGTTGCCGGCGCGCTTCCGCAAACGCCTACTAACGGCGCTGTGCTTTACGAGACGACGTTTGACCAGCCGGGCGCCTGGGGCGTCGGCCAACAGGAAGGCGCGACGGGCACCATTGAACAGGGGACCTATCGACTGGCAGTCAACGCGCCGCGCGGTTTCTTCTGGACAACTGCCGGCGTCTCGTTGATCGATGGACAGTTCGAGGTTGACCTGGCGCAGACTGCGGGTGCTGTGCATTCCGGTCACGGCATGCTTTTACGCGCCAATAGCCAGGATGCAGGGTCTACCGACGCCAGGGCGCAAACATTCTATGTTTTTGAAATCAGCACGGACGGCTATGTGTGGATCGGGTGGTGTAAAAATAGCTGCTCTGAGGCAACCACACTGGTTGGAGAAGGATGGTTTGCGTCTGACGCCGTAAACAAGGGATTGAACGCGACCAATAACCTGCGCGTCGAGGCTCATGGACCGCGCATGACGTTCTTCGTCAACGGCGTCGAAGTAGGACAAATAGAGGACGGCGCGACCATTGCCGGAGATGCTGGGCTCTTTGTAGAAACCTTGGGAGAGGGCGAAGTGGTCGTGGAGTTCGACGAATTCCGTGTGACGGCGCGTTAGCCAATCGTGGCGACGGCGCCACCGCGGCGATCATCACCGGCGCCGACCAACTTTCCATCGTTTTCAAGCGCCACGCTGTGCGCTCCTCCGAAATAGATACTCCGCGTCGTCCAGCGGTTGATCGAGTATCCCAGTCGCTCGAGTTCGTCGACGGTGTGTGGATCATAGCCATATTCGCACTGCATCACGCCATCTTCGACGTGTACCCGAGGCGCATTCACCGCCGCCTCTAGCGGCATCTCAAAGTCCAGAACGTTGACCAATACCTGCAGGATCGCGCTGCGAATACGGTTGCTGCCACCGCTACCGGTTACCAGCCGTATCCTGCCGTCACGCATAACAATGGCCGGCGTCATCATCGTAAAAATTCGCTGCCCTGCTTGCCACTGGTGAAAACCGGCGGGATTCAGGTCTTCCTCGCCCAATATGTTGTTAGGAATGAATCCCGTTTGCGGTACCACGTATCCTGCCGATTCACCAGCCGTGGTGGTCAGCGCGACCGCCATACCCTCACCGTCAATCACGCTCAGGTGACTGGTACTCTGCGGGCCGGGCGGTTCTTTGGCTGCCGTCGACGGCGCCTCTCCCTGTAAGGCGCTGCTCATTTCGTCGAGGAAGGGAGCGATGAGCCGATCGGAGAGAAAGTAGTCGACTGCGTCGTGCCAGGGCCGTTCCGCCACAGCCTTATCCCAGTAAGGGCGGGCGCGGGACGTCGCCGCCAGCGCTTCAAACAGTAACCTTAGGTGCGCGGCCGAACCGTGTTCCATTCGCACTACCTCGAAATGAGCCACCAGCTTCAGGGTGAATGCGGTAAGTACGCCGCCGGTGGAGGAGGGCGGGGGCAGAATCACCTCAAAGTCGCGATATTTCAAACGAATAGGGGCCTCGCGTAGCACTTCATAGCGCTTAAGATCATCCTCAGTCAGCAGCCCACCGCGTTGCTTCTGATCGGCGAGAATCGCCGATGAGAGCCAGCCTTCTCGCATCAAACGGACGCCCTCATTCGACAGCGCCGCCAACGTGGTCTCTAGATGTGGTATTCTGACCACATCACCGGCCCGCACCATATGCCCATGATGCGTAAATATCGCGCGCATCCCTTTTGTATGCGTGTACAGAGGTCGAAGTAATTCACAGGTATCTGCCTGGAATTTATCTAACA
>JAICPS010000100.1 GCA_025929715.1 Anaerolineae bacterium
GTCCGTCAACGGATAGCCAGCCAGCACACCACCTTCCATGGCTTCGCGAATACCTTCCTCGGCCGGTTTAATGAATTCCTTGGGAATCGCGCCGCCATATATCTGATTTTCAAATTCGTAACCAGTGCCCGGTTCCAGCGGCTCCAGGTTAATCACCACGTGTCCGTATTGACCCCGACCACCAGACTGGCGCACAAAGCGGCCTTCAACTTTTTCTACCGGCCGCGAAATCGTTTCGCGATATGCAACACGGGGACGGCCGATATTCGCCGCCACTTTGAACTCCCGTAGCATGCGGTCGATCAGAACCTCGAGGTGCAACTCGCCCATGCCGAACAACAGCGTCTGGCCCGTCTGCTCGTCGCCGCGCACCATGAAGGTAGGATCCTCTTCTGCCAGCGCTCGTAAAGCCACACCCATCTTGTCCTGATCCAGGTTCGTCTTCGGTTCAATGGCCACATTGATGACGGGTTCGGGAAAGTTGATGGCTTCCAACAATATCGGATCGTTTTGCGCGCTCAGCGTGTCGCCCGTGAAGGTCGTCTTCAGACCGAGTGTTGCCGCAATATGCCCGGCGTGCACTTCCTCCAGGTCCTCGCGGTGCGACGCGTGCATCCGCAAAATGCGCCCAATCCGCTCTTTTTTATCCTTCGAAGCGTTCAGTACGGAATCGCCACGGCGCAGGACACCTGAATAGACGCGGAAAAATGCCAGACGACCGACGTATGGGTCGGTGACAATCTTAAAGACGAGGGCCGAAAGCGGCGCATCGTCGTCGGCAGGGCGCGATTCCTCTTCTCCTGTAACGGGGTCAACGCCATCAATTGGCGGTACGTCCAGCGGAGAAGGAAGGTAATATACCACTGCATCCAGCACTTTCTGCACGCCCTTATTTCGCAGCGCAGAGCCACACAGGACAGGCGTGACGGCGCCGCGGACGGTGGCGCGTCGTAGCGCCTGGCGCAACTCCTCTACGCCGATCTCGTCGTCATTCAGGTAGCGGACCATCAGCTCATCATCAGTCTCGACAATGTGCTCCATGATGATGGCGCGGGCATCTTCGGCCTCGGCGCGCACGGACTCGGGAATCTCTACCACATTCGGGCGAGCACCAAGATCGTCTTCTTCCCATACGAATGCTTCCATTGTCAGCAGGTCGACGATCCCTCTGAAGTTACTTTCGCTACCAATGGGCCACTGAATGGCGATCGGGGTGGCCTTTAACCGCTCACGGATCATCTCAACCGTTCGCACAAAATTTGCGCCAGTACGGTCCATCTTGTTCACAAAACAGATCCGCGGAACGCCATACTCGTCTGCCTGGCGCCATACCGTTTCGGATTGCGGCTCCACGCCGGCGACGGCATCGAATACCACGACACCGCCGTCCAGGACGCGCAGGCTGCGCTGAACCTCTGCGGTGAAGTCAATGTGTCCGGGCGTGTCGATGATGTTGATCTGATGGTCCATCCAGTGAGCCGTTGTTGCGGCGGCTGTAA
The DNA here is from genome assembly GCA_025929715.1 of Anaerolineae bacterium. Classification (GTDB taxonomy): domain Bacteria; phylum Chloroflexota; class Anaerolineae; order Promineifilales; family Promineifilaceae; genus JAAYYY01. Next base: position 1,500 of record JAICPS010000100.1, read on the forward strand.
TGGTAATGCCGCGCTCCTGCTCCTGGATCATATGATCCATCGTCGCCGCACCTTCGTGAGTTTCACCCATACGGTGGATGCGTCCGGTGTAATATAGGATTCGCTCCGTTGTCGTCGTCTTACCGGCATCAATATGAGCAATGATGCCAATATTACGAACTCGTTCTAGCGGATAGGTAGACATCTCAAAAGTTAATTAGAATCTGTAATGAGCGAACGCGCGGTTAGCCTCTGCCATACGATGCGCATCGTCCTTGCGTTTGACTGCCGCGCCTTGATTGTTTGCCGCGTCCATCAGCTCGGCAGACAACCTGTCTGCCATCGAGCGACCGCTGCGATTGCGCGCCGCATAGAGCAGCCAGCGCATCGCGAGCGAAACGCGACGGTGCGGGGGTACTTCTACTGGAACCTGGTATGTGGAACCACCGACGCGCCGGGGACGAACTTCTACTCTGGGCATCGCGTTATCCAGCGCCTGCTCGAAAATCTCCAGCGCCGGCCTGTTCATGCGCTCCTCCATGATCTCAAAGGCATCATAAATGATCGTGCGCGCGGTACTTTTCTTGCCGTCCTTCATCAGACGATTGACAAACATCGATACGCGCTTGCTGTCATAGCGTAGATCGGGCTCGGCTTCTCGTTTATCCGGGCGAAATCGTCTTGGCATCTTTCTTTATCCTCTCGGCGCCTTGGCCCCGTACTTCGAACGCCCCTGCTTGCGGTCGTCCACGCCTGTCGCATCCAGAGCGCCGCGCACAATGTGATAACGTACTCCGGGCAGGTCTTTCACGCGACCGCCGCGCACCAGAACTACAGAGTGGTCCTGAAGCGAATGGCCTTCGCCTGGAATATAGGCGGTTACTTCAATGCCATTGGAGAGGCGCACGCGAGCAACCTTGCGCAGAGCTGAATTAGGCTTCTTGGGCGTGGCAGTCGCCACGCGCGTGCAGACTCCACGCTTTTGGGGCGCACCCTTCGTCTGTTTATTCCGACGCTGCTTGAAGGTGTTGAACGTCCACTGCAGAGCAGGCGCCTTGGTCTTCTTCTTTTTCGTCTGGCGCCCTTTGCGCACTAACTGATTAATCGTGGGCACTTTTACAACTCTCCTCGTTCTTAACTACTGACTTTCTCTTTTTTTCTGTTTCTCGAGCCACTTAGCCTGGAATCAGGCTGCAACTCAACTTCACTACTCGACAATCGAGGCCATCAGAGTGGATTTACTCGATGGCCTCGAAGAGATTCAATTATGCAATTCGTAGCAAAGGCCTGACGCTTTACTTAGGGCCCTTGTACGGGCAGAACCTCGAACTTGAGCTTAAAGCATTGCCATTTTAATAAGTACCTAAATCGTCAAGCGGCCTTATACTACGACCGTATCCACAAAGCACGACTCATTATTGTAACACAACTGAGTGTCTTGTCAAACTGCACTGGAGCGTTGGTTAGAGGTGCCCGGCACTTCGGAAAGTGTCGGGCACCTCGTTTAGCGGCGGCTATGGGCCAGGTCCATCAGCCCGGTGCCTACCCACTTCTTGTTCCGCTTGTCATCTTCCTTGCCAAATCGGATGATGTCGCCGCTCTCGGTCACGGCTTCGACAGCCAGTCCAAGGCTCTGCAGCTCTTTCACCAGCACTCGGAAGGAAGCCGGAACGCCGGGTTCTTCGATAGCCTCGTCCTTAACGATGGCTTCGTAGGTCTTCACACGTCCCTGCGTATCGTCAGACTTCACGGTAAGCATCTCCTGCAAGGTGTGCGCCGCGCCGTAAGCTTCCAGAGCCCACACTTCCATCTCGCCGAAGCGCTGCCCACCGAACTGCGCCTTACCACCAAGCGGTTGCTGTGTAACCAGCGAGTACGGGCCCGTGGAACGAGCGTGGACCTTGTCTTCGATAAGATGGGCGAGCTTCATCATGTGAAGAATACCCACAGTGACTGCCTGGTCAAAGGGCTCGCCAGACTGACCATCAAGCAACTTCTCTTTCCCCAGGGTTGGCAGCGGTTCGCCGGTCGTCAGCGTGACCTGGATCGATTTCTCGATTAGCTCGTCCAGGTCAGCTTTTTGTGCATCAACCTGCAGTTCCCCGGGCAGATCTTCGCCATACTTCTCCAACATCAGGGCGTACCACTCACGCGCGCAAACTTCGATAGCGCGCTGGTCGTATGGCACCCATGAAGCCTTTGGCGCCTCAGGATCAGCGAATATCTCGTCGGGGTCCCAACCTCGCATCTTCAACCACTCGCGAACAACCGCTCGTCTCGCGTAGTTCTTGTTAGTTTCCAGCAGCTGTTCGTCATAACCTTCTTCTCCCAGCCAGGAGACGATGAATAACCGGCGTGCTTCATTTTCATTTTGCAGCGTCTCGGTATCGTATTCCAGCTCTTTCAGCCAATCCCAGGCCCATTCGCTAGAGATCTCCCAGGCGTGATCGGTCAGCCAGGCGCGGCTCAGCTCGGCGCCAATCTCAATCTCGTTCGCACCGTCGAAGACCGGCGAGATCGCGCGGAACCCCAGGCGATGCGCCGCCCAGCCAAGATGCGCCTCTAATACCTGACCGATGTTCATACGGCCGGGCACGCCAAGCGGGCTTAGAATGATGTCAACCGGCGTACCATCTTCAAGGAAAGGCATATGTTCTACCGGCACTACCTTGGAAATTACGCCCTTATTGCCGTGGCGACCGGCCATTTTGTCGCCTTCAGAAATCTTACGGCGCTGTGCCACGCTCACACGTACCATTGTTTCCACACCGGCCGGTAAGTCGCGATCGTGCTGGCGATCAAATACCTGAACATCCACGACTTTGCCACGAGCACCGTGCGGCAGGCGCAGGCTTGAATCTTTGACCTCGCGGGCTTTGTCACCGAAAATCGCGCGCAACAACTTCTCTTCAGGCGTCAGTTCTTTCTCACCCTTCGGAGTGATTTTACCCACCAGGATGTCGTTTTCCTTGACGTCGGCGCCCACGCGAATGATGCCGCGTTCGTCCAGATCCTTCAGAGCATCTTCGCTCACGTTGGGGATGTCGTAGGTGATCTCCTCCGGCCCAAGCTTGGTGTCTCGCGCCTCAAGCTCGTGCTTTTCGATATGCACCGAAGTGAAGACGTCTTCACGCACCAGGCGCTCGCTAACCAGGATGGCGTCCTCGAAGTTGCCGCCTTCCCAGGAAAGGAACGCCACGACGACATCTTGACCCAGGGCCAACTCGCCGTACTGCGTTGAGGAACTATCGGCAAGCACGTCACCCTTCTCCACGCGTTGGCCTTTGACGACGACGGGACGCTGGTCGATGCAGGTGCTCTGATTTGAGCGATTGTACTTGCGAAGCGTATATGTATGCGGGCCGCCTTCTTCCATCACGACGACCTGCTCGCCACTCACGCTGAGCACTTCACCCGGCGCCTTGGCCAGCACTACCTGACCGGTGTTCAGCGCCGCCTGCAGCTCCATACCGGTGCTCACCACAGGAACGTCAGGCTGCAATAGCGGGACAGCCTGGCGCTGCATGTTCGAACCCATCAAGGCGCGATTGGCGTCGTCATGCTCCAGGAAGGGAATCAGGGCCGCCGAAACGCCCACGATCTGACGAGGGGCCACATCCATGTAGTCAACGCGCTGCACAGGAGCGATCTGAAATTCCTGGTTGCGGCGCGATGAAACGCGGCGACCCACAAATTGACCGCGGTCATCAAGCTCGGCGTTGGCCTGGGCGATGGTGTAATGATCTTCTTCGTCGGCGGACATGTATTCGATGTCTTCAGTAAGGAAAGGCACCACACGAACTTCGTCGATGCCCGCGTCTTTAATCTGCTTGGCCGCCTTCTTATTTATGGTCTTACCGGCAGCGACGATAACCTCACCCGAATCCGGATGGGTGATATCGTCGAAGGCATCGTGGCCCACCAGCTCGTCGCTATCGGCGGGCACGGTATTAAGAACGCGGCGGTATGGGGTCTCGATAAAGCCGTACTTATTGACGCGACCGTAGGTGGCCAAACGACCAATCAGGCCGATATTGGGCCCTTCCGGCGTCTCGACAGGGCAGATTCGTCCATAGTGGCTATGGTGCACGTCACGCACTTCGAAGCCGGCGCGCTCGCGGCGCAGGCCGCCAGGGCCAAGCGCCGAAAGCGTGCGCTTGTGCGTCAGTTCCGCCAGCGGGTTGGCTTGCTCCATGAACTGGCTCAACTGCGAGCTGCCAAAGAATTCACGAATAGCCGCGACGACAGGCCGGATATTGATTAGCGATACCGGGGTCAGATTATCTTTGTCGCGGATCGACATGCGCTCTCGCACAACTCGCTCCATACGACGTAGACCCACACGGAGCTTCGCCTGCAGCAGCTCGCCAACCGTCTTCACGCGACGATTGCCCAGGTGGTCGATGTCGTCCGGTCCTTCCTGGCTGTTATTGATCAGAATCATGCGCCGCACCAGATGCACAATATCAAACTGCGAAAGGGTGCGGTGCTCCAACGGCACGTCGTTCTGCAGGTTCAATCGCTTATTGAGTTTGTAGCGTCCCACACGAGCAAGATCGTAACGACGACCATCATAAAGCTGCTCCTTTAAATAGTCGCGGGCATTGTCCAGCGTGGGTGGATCGCCAGGCCGCATGCGCTTGTAGAATTCGATAAGCGCCTGCTGCGCCAGACTTTGGTCCTGATCCCAGGCCGGTTCCTGCTCGATACTGCCCTGGATATAGATGTGCTCGGCATTAGTATCGATGTCTTCAAAGAGGGCGAGAATTTCTTCGTCGCTCCCCACACTCAATAACTGGTTACCCAACCCATCGTCGACGGCTGCCAGCGCGCGTAAAAACAGTGTCACAGGAATCGTGCGCTTGCGGTTGAACTTCACCGTCAGATAGTCCGTCTTGCGCGTTTCAAACTCCATCCACGCGCCACGATCAGGAATCAGCTTGGCCTTGGCGAGCGGCCGCCCCGTGGCGCGCTCTTCCTCAACCTCGAAATATACACCAGGGGAGCGAATCAGCTGGCTGACGACAACTCGCTCGGTACCGTTAATAATGAAAGTTCCCGACGGGGTCATTATTGGAAAATCGCCCAGGAAGATATCCTGGACAATCGGTTGATCTAGTTCAGTGCTGTAAAGCAACACCTTGACGTGCAAAGGCGCTGCAAAACTCATATCACGCTCGACACACTCTTCGACGGTATATTTTGGTTCGTCGAACCAATACTTCAGGCCAAAGCCTTCAACTTCAGGCGAGTCGCTCGGAAAATAAAGCTTGAGGTTGCCGTTGAAGCTTTCAATCGGCGAAATCTCCTCAAATAGCTCCGACAAACCTTCTTCGATAAAGGAAGCGAAGGACTCTAGCTGAACGTCGATGAGGGTAGGTAATTCGAGTGGATCGATTGTGCGGGCGTAGCTCTTCTTTTCAAGATAACGTTCGGACATTTATCCTCTCATCTGGTCTGGTTCCAGAAAATAAACTTACACCAAAAAAGGACACAATGCGGTCGCAATGGGTCCTCCTCAGCGTGATGCTCCCCATAAAACTGCCGGTTTGCAAACGATATATTATACTGCTAACTTCGCCTCTGTCAAACCAATTCGGTGATTCTAACAGAGTTCTGTTTAACCAGGCGTTGGTAGAGGTTGGAGATACGCTGCGCCGCCACCGACCAGTCGTATCTGCCAACGGCGCGCTGCCGCAGGGCGGTGCCGAGCTTACATCGCCTCGGCATGTCGTTAAGTAGCGAGGCAATCGCCTGCGCCAGTCCGCCGACGTCACCCGGCGGCACGTACACGCCCCACTCTCCCAGGTATTCGCGGTGCACGGGACTGTCGAAAGCGATGACAGGCTGACCCATTGCCATGTAGTTCAGCACCTTGCCGCTGCCCTCGGTACTGGACATTTTTGGCGATACGGCAATATCGCCTAGCGCAAGATAGCGCGGCGCGAGGTTCAGGTAGTCCACCCGCCCGGTCAGTGTAACGCGATCAGCAACTCCCAAACGCCTCGCCATCGCAAGATAATGATCCACGTTGGGGTAGCCCATAATTAAGAAATGCGCGTCCACACCCTGTTGCTTGAGCGTTGCTGCTGCGCTCAATAGATGTGGCGTGCCTTGATAGCTGGCCAACAAGCCCAGATAAGCGACAATGGGACGCCCTTCAGGAATACCAAGCTTTCTGCGCCACGCCGACTTCTCCTCCGGCGAAAATCGATCGTTGGAGAAATGGTTCAAATCCGCGCAATCTGGAAGCGGTACAATACGCTCTTTGGCGACCTGAAAGTCATGTATCAGAAAGCGCTTCGCCTCTTCCGAACTGGTCAGAATGGCCTGTGGCATTCCATAAATCAGCTCTTCGAGGCGTCGCCAGAAGCGGAAGCCGGGCCCGTCTGCCTTAATAAAGCCATGATCCAACATCTCACCGGTGAGGCTTCCCTGAAAGTCGAAGACCAGCGGCACACGCAGGACGCGCGCAAGAAGCGACCCGATCAACGCGCCCTCATGCATATGTCCATGTACGACGTGCGGCCTAACCGTCATCCCCACTTGCGCGACTTTCGCCAATAGAAAAAGGTCGAAAGCCAACTTGTGGCGCGAAGAGCCGACTTCATAATCAGTGTGCCACGGCAAGGGGGCTGTTCGCCGGATGTCGACGCCGGGCACATCGTAGCCCTTATAGTAGGTGGTGACAGTCACCTGATGGCCGAGACCTTCCAACGCCCGCGTCTCTTCCAAAATGCGAATGTGCCCGCCGTAATGGCTGAAAAAAGAGGTGGGTGCAATCATTAGCACCCGCATTGGCGACGAGTTGCCCGCCGCTGTGCCCGCTGTGGCCACTACCGCTTGCCGGTCAGCAGTCATCAATTATCGGTTCCGCTTCGTCTGCCAAGTATCTGTTCCATCAGGCCGAGCGGTTTGTGATCAGGCTGCGGCGTTTCATCCCAATCATTCTGACGCCGCTCGCGTAACCACTTCTCCCGCTCGAGATTTAGCTGTTGCATAAACGCGACCAGCCGTTCGCTATCCCCATTTGCCACTCGCTCCCGAACGTCTTGTAAGGCCTCCAGTACCACGTCAAGCCAGCGTAACGTTGCCGCTTGATCGTTCAGCGCACGCAGTACCAACCCTTGCTCTTCGCGCAGGGGCAGCGTCACCTGCGCAAACGGAAGGTTGGCGAAGCGAAGCATGTCCCGCCAGGCGGTCGCTTCTGTTACCGCAGCAAACAACGCCGCCGCAAGTAACCCAGGAACCGTTTCGACTCCGAGCACGAGGTTGTCGTACTCATCAGCATCTAAGAAAAACGGCTTGGCTCCCAGCACCGTCCCGAGATTTACAGCGGTTTCCACAGCCTGTGGATCGGCCGTTGGCGAGGGCATAAAGCACATTATACTGTCGCGAAAGAGGTCAGAACGAGCCCCGGCGACGCCTTGCGTCGCGTCTACCAGCGCCCCGGCCGCGAGAACGGGCGCCGCGCCCACGTAATGGCCATCCTTCAAATACAGATCCGCCCAACGTTGGGCTGGGCCCTGCAGGCTGGACAAGTTCAGGATCAGTGTGTGCTCGCGCACGTCTTGGCCGATCGCTTGCAGGGTTGCTTCGACTTCAGACGAGGGTATGGCAAGAACGATGATGTCGCCAGCTGCGGCCGCCCGCACCAACCGCCACTGTCTGCTGTCGATGGCGCCGGCATCTTGCGCCGCCTTGGCCGCGTCGCCGTCTTTGTCGTGACCCACTATCGTCACATCAAGATGCGACGCCTTCAAGGCGAGGCCGACAGAAGAACCCGTACGTCCCAAGCCAATAATCGTAATCGTTCGAGCCTTCATGTCGCCTCTGCCCTCCCCTATTTATTTCTTTGCGCCTAGGTTGCGGCGCCGTTCGTTGGCCTGGCGCCACTTCCATTGAGATGACGAGACGCGAGATGCTTTACATAGTTTAGGATAGCCCCTAATCCGTTCAGCCGCTGTCCGCTGAGCACGTTGTTCATGCCCATTTCGAGGTAGAAATCATGGGGGATCGCCAGGATTTCCTCCGCCGGTAGACCGGCTGTTCCTTCACGAAGAATTTCCGCATAGCCGCGCACGGTTGGCGATTCTGGCGGGATTTCAAAGTGATAGTTGAGCCTGCCATTATCTGCCTCTACGAAAATGAAGACAGGTGTCATACACTCGTGGACCTGTTCCAGCCGGTCACGTTTCTCCTGCAGCCAATCTGGCAGCGGTGGCAGTTTTTCGGCAAATTCCAGCAGATATTCCAGTTTTTCACGACCGTGGATGATCTGGAAATCTTCGACGATCTCCTGCAGCCGTGGTGGTAGCTTCTCTTCCATAATAATCGTTCCCTTTACAGTTACGTATCGGCTCGCGATACACGTTTAGATTAATCCAAGCACGTCTGGCTGGCAAGTTTGTGGTGTAACGTTCTGAAAATCGTTCTACGGCCCTTTCGCCGGCTCTTCAGCAGCGATATACTATTCTGTATCAGCGTTTAATGGGAGGATGTACTTCGTGGACCAATACCTGACCCTCATGCGACACGTATTAGACGACGGGTATCGGAAGGAGGACCGGACGGGAACGGGTACCCTGAGTGTATTCGGCTACCAGATGCGCTTTGACCTTGCGCAGGGCTTTCCCGCTGTAACGACAAAGAAACTACATTTGCGCTCAATCATCCACGAGCTTCTCTGGTTCTTGCAGGGATCCACGAACATTCGTTATCTCAATGATAACGGCGTTCGCATCTGGGATGAGTGGGCAGACGGGTCTGGGGAGCTGGGGCCCGTATATGGGTACCAGTGGCGTTGCTGGCCCACACCTGATGGGCGGCACGTGGACCAGATTGCCCAGGTGCTCCAGCAGTTGCGTCAAAATCCACATTCTCGCCGCCACATCGTCACTGCCTGGAACGTAGCCGACATTGATCAGATGGCGCTACCGCCCTGCCACGTGCTGTTTCAGTTCTACGTGGCCGGCGAACGCCTATCTTGTCACCTTTACCAGCGCAGCGGCGACGTTTTCCTTGGCGTGCCATTCAACATTGCTTCCTATGCATTGTTGACCATGATGGTGGCCCAGGTCACCGGGTACAAGCCGGGAGAGTTTGTTCACTCCTTTGGCGATGCGCATCTGTATTTGAATCATCTGGATCAGGCGCGACTCCAACTTAAACGCACACCGTATCCGCTGCCCGCGATGCGCCTCAATCCGGACGTTCGCTCGCTTTTTGCGTTCCGTTATGAGGATTTTGAACTGCAGAATTATCAGAGCCACGCGCACATCAGAGCGCCCATCGCCATATGATCATTTCCTTGATTGTCGCCATGGATCGCAACCGGCTGATCGGTGCCGATGGGGGATTGCCGTGGCGACTTCCGGCCGACCTCCAATATTTTAAGGCGGTAACCATGGGCAAGCCGGTACTTATGGGTCGCAAGACATACGAAACAATCGGCAAACCCCTCGCGGGACGACACAACATTGTGATTACGCGTGATGCGAGTTATGAAGCTCCCGGCTGTACGGTCGTTCACTCCCCTCAGGAAGCTTTGCAGCTAAGCGGCGACGCCTCAGAAGTGATGGTA
>JAICPS010000545.1 GCA_025929715.1 Anaerolineae bacterium
CGGCCTGCAGTGGACCCTGAAAGCGCTGATTGTGGTCGTGTTAGCCGGCTTAGGCAGCATGCGCGGAACGTTGCTGGCGGGGCTATTGTTAGGCGTGGCCGAGGCGTTTAGCTCTTACCAGTTTGGCGGCGAGTATCGCGAAGTGGTCGGGCTGATTATCTTCCTCGTGGTGCTCAGCGTGCGCCCGCAGGGCCTCTTTGGAGCGAACGGTGTCTGACTGGCGCCGATGGGCGACGCCCAGCCGGCTTGCCGCGCCGGTCCTACTCCTGGCCTTGCTCATCATGCCCTTGCTCACGGACGACGACAACACGCTGACGACGGCTGTACTCATCTTCATCATTGCCGCGTTGGCCTCAAGCTGGAACATTGTGGGCGGCTTTACCGGGCAGATCAGCCTGGGCCACGCCGCGTTCTTCGGCATTGGGGCGTTGGTGACGCGACTGTTGTGGATGCAGGAGACGCCTTTTTTCCTCAGCTTCGTGGTAGGCGGCGTTGCGGCGACCATCGCGGCGCTGATTCTGGGCTTTCCCGGCTTGCGGTTGCAGGGGATTTACTTTGCCATCGGGAGCCTGGCGCTTGCCGAGGCGGTGCGCATTACCGTGGGCAGCGTTTTGCCGCGCGTCACTGCCCTGCCCGCGGAGCTGCTGCGTAGTTATAACCTTGCCTCTCGTTACTATCTGTCGCTGGGCGTTTTGGTCCTGACGGTGCTTGTGTCCGCCTACCTGACGCGCTCAAAGCTGGGGCTGGGCATGATGACGGTGCGTGAAGATGAAGACGCCGCGCGCGCTATCGGCGTCGACGTCTTCCGGCATAAACTGGCGGCCTTCAGCCTGAGCGCTGGGCTGGCGGGATTGGCCGGCGGCAGTTTTGCCTTTTTTCACGTCAGTTATTATCCCAGCTTGCCTTTCAACCCGGAATGGACTTTCGACGCGTTGATCGTGACCTTTGTCGGCGGCATCGGTACGCTTGCCGGACCGCTCGCAGGGGCCGTTTTTTTCGTGTTGGCGCAGGACTTCGTCCAGGAAGTGCTGTCCGGTTTTGCCGGCATTCACCTGCTCGTTTTTGGCGTCCTCTTTCTGCTCGTCGTGCTGCTTCTACCCGGCGGCCTGATGGAGGCTTGGGAAAAGCTGCGCGAACGCCGAAGAATAACCGCAGAGAGCGCGGAGGGTGCAGAGAGATCTGCGGCAGATATGGAAAGGGGTTATTGAGATTAGTGGCCGTTTATTGATAGTGAGGAGATGAGACAATGCGCACAAGGTTTTTGGTTCTTTGTTTGGTTCTCTTTATGTTGGCGGTGGCTGGATGCCAGCCTCAGGTCCAGGCGCCGGAGTCAATCGAAGTCGGCGCCGTGATCCCGCTCACCGGCGCCTTCGCCGGAGGCGGCGCCCAGGTAGAGCGCGGCTACCAGATGGCGGTCGAGGACATCAACGCCGACGGCGGCATCTTTGTGGAAGAGTTCAACGCGACGATTCCCATTGAGCTGCACGTCATGGACGACGAATCGGATCCCAACAACACCGTCAGCCACCTGGAGGCGCTCAACTCTGACCAGGAGGTGGTGGCTTACTTGGGCGGTTTCGGCAGCAGTCTGCACGCAGCGGCCGCGGCCATTGCCGAGAAAAACGAGGTGCCTTATCTCGGCGTGGCTTTTGCCCTGCAGCAGGTGCACGAGCAGGGCTACGAATTCCTCTTCTCGCCCTTCCCCAAGTCGCCGGATCTTTCTGATTCATTCTTTGAGATGGTCAATAGCTACGTGCCCGAGGGCGAACGGCCCACGCGCGTGGCCATCTTCCAGGAGGCGACGGACTGGGGCATCGAAATGGCGACGCTTTGGACGGAGAGCGCCGAGGAGTTTGGCTACGAGATCGTGGTCCATGAGGAGTACACGCCGGGCGCCAGTGATTTCACAGACATCATTCTGCGCGCGCAGGAGGCGGATGCCCAGACGGTGCTGGCCCTCCCCACCCCACCGGACGGTATTGCCATCTACCGTCAGATGGGCGAGCTGGGCTACGCGCCGGCCCTGTCCTTCTTCGTGCGCGCCCCGGACGTGCCGACCTGGTTTGATCTGGGCACAGTCGGCGACTACGTGATCCTGGCGCCGGGCTGGCACAATGCCATGCTCTTTCCCGGCGTGGAAGAGCTGAACGCGGATCACGTGGAGCTGATGGAGCGCCCATCAGATCCTATGGTCGGACCGTCCTACGCCGCCGTTCAGATTCTGGCGGACGCCATCGAGCGCGCCGGTTCGCTGGACTCGCAGGCGATCCGTGACGCCATCGCCGCTTCGGACGTGGAGACGGTCGTCGGAGAAGTAACGTTCCGTGACAACGGCACCGGCGTGGTGGTGGCGCCCTATTTGCAGTATCAGGGCGGGCAGATCGAGCTGATCTGGCCGCGCGAGTTCGCCACGGCGGAGCTGGTCTTCCCGGCGCCGCCGTACGACGAGAGGTAATTGTCTAGGTGCCCGGCACTTTTTGAAGTGCCGGGCACCTGATCCTGATGGAGGTCTCACTATGTCCCAGGTAAACCCACCATTCCGCGCCGACCAGGTTGGCAGTTTGCTCAGGCCGCCACGTTTGCTGGCTGCGCGCGATCGGTACTTTGCCGGCGAGATCCCGCCCGAGGCGCTGCGCCAGGTCGAAGACGAGGCGATTGTCGACGCCATCAAAAAGCAAGAAGAGGTAGGCATGCGGAGCGTGACGGATGGCGAGTTCCGGCGCACTTACTTCCACATTGACTTTCTGGAGCAACTGGCGGGCGTCGCGGTCAGCGGCGGCATCGCGGTGAAGTTCCACACTAAAGCTGGCGAGGTCGATTTTGCGCCGCCGCGGCTATCGGTCACGGGCAAGCTGCAGCACGTCAAGGATATCCAGCGTCGCGATTTTGAGTTCTTGCACGCGCACACGACCTGCACGCCCAAAGTGACGATCCCCTCGCCCACCATGGTCCACTTCCGCGGCGGGCGCAAGGCAATCGACATCGAGGCTTACCCGGACCTCGACGAGTTTTTCGAGGATCTGGCCCAATGCTACCGCGACGAAATGAGCTCGCTGTACGACGCGGGAGCGCGCTATATTCAGATGGACGACACGAACCTGGCCTATCTATGCGACCCGCAGATCCGGGAGGACGCCAGGGGACGCGGCGAAGATCCTGACGAGCTGCCGCGCACCTATGCCGGTCTGATCAACTCCGTGATCGACGGCCGGCCGGACGAC
>JAICPS010000075.1 GCA_025929715.1 Anaerolineae bacterium
CCCGTCGCCGAACCACCGGACCCGCCCGACGCCTTCCGCGTCAGCGGCATTGTAGAAATCCTGGCGCTGGATAACGAGGGGACGTTCCTGGTCATGGAACGCTCTTTCTCGGTCGGGGCGGGTCACACCATCACCCTGTACGAGGCGCAGATAGACGGCGCAAGCGACGTTTCGTCCATCGAGGATTTGTACGACGAAAGCACTGGCACGCCGGTAGACTTTGAGCCCATCGAAAAGAGCTTTCTGCTCGACTTCGCCAGCCTGGGCATCGTTCCGGACAATGTCGAGGGCATGACCCTCGGGCCCAAACTGCCCGACGGTCGCCAGTCACTGGTAATCGTCAGCGATAACAATTTTGACCCGGCGGCGATAACGCAGTTTATTGCGCTGGGGCTGGAGTTGGAGTAACTCGCAGGTGCCTGGCACTTCAGAAAGTGCCTGGCACCTTTGTATTAGTACGCCGCCGCGCTCTGCTCGCCGCTTTCCAGCAGATCGTAGTATCGTTCGCGAAAGCGCGCGGCGATCAGGCCGGGCGTGCCGCTTCCAATTTTCCGCCCATCCACCTCCACCACGGCGAAGATGCCGCCGGCCGTGCTCGAGAAGAAGACTTCGTCGGCGTTAAACAGGTCAAACGCCGTCAACGTCGTTTCGTGGACCGGAACGCCCTCCCGCTCGGCAATCTCGATCACGGTTTGCCGCGTGATGCCCACCAGGATGTTGTCTTTCGGCGTGTAAAGGGCGCCGCCTTTGGCCACGAAGATGTTATAGCCAGGCGCCTCGGCAATGTGACCCTCCGTGCTTAATTCAATACCGTCGTCGTACCCCGCCTCGTTTGCCTCCATGCGCACGAGCACGTGATTCTGGTAATTCGAGGATTTAATCTTCGACGGCAGACACTGATCGGGGATGCGACGAACCGACGCCAGCTTGGCCCGGATTCCTTTCTCATGCGCGTCCTCGCCCACCAGGCGCATGTACGGTTTTGCAAAAATAATCAACGATGGCGTGCACCCATACGGGCTTAACAGGGGCAGCTCGCCCACGCCGCGCGTCAGGATGATCTTTACGTAAGCGTCCTGTAGTTCGTTTTGCCGCACCGTTTCCAGAACTGCCTCTTTGAGCTCGCTTTTTGAAAGCGGCGGCTCGATTTTCACAGCGTGCGCCGATTCGAACAGGCGATCAAGGTGTTCGTCAAGTTTAAAGACCTTCCCGTTCCACGCGCAGCAGGTGTCATAGACACCATCGCCATACAGCACGACGTGGTCAAAAACTGATATTTTTGCGTCTCGTTCCGGCATAAACTCGCCGTCAATGTAAATGATCGATTGCTTTTCTGATGGCGCAACTTGCATGGTGAACTTCCTCGAAGTTTAACTCATCGCTCGGGCCGGTCTCTATGCCCGTCTTCGGGCCCCGTGCCCACCGGTGGCGCGGTCGGACACCGGCCACAGCATTACGTGCCAGGCACCTAACTTACGAAAACCGCGGAATAATCTCCTTCGCGATTATTTCAATCTGGTCTGGCTGGTAACGGTAAGGAATGAGAATAATCCGATCCAGCTCGGTTTCGACGTATGCTCGTAGCTGTTCGACGCACTCTTCAACCGATCCGCGAACCGCGTGCTCGACGGTCGATTCGCTCCAGGAGGCGAAATCCCACTCCGTCGTCAGCCAGTGTCTCATCAATGGATCGGCTTCTTCTCTTGACGGACCGACGTAGATAGCGACCTGATTTGTCGCGGTCAATTCAGATGGATCGCGACCGTACTCCCTGGCAAAAGCCTTGATCTTGTTCCAGGAGTTGGTAAAGCTCTCGGCCGTATAAGCATACGTGAGCCAGCCATCGGCGACGCGCGCCACTCGTTTCAGGACTCTGTCCACGTAGCCGCCGATCAGGATAGGCGGATGGGGATCCTGGTACGGTTTTGGCGCGTTCACGGCCTGGCGCAAATTAAACTCGTCGACCTGCATGGTCACGGGACCGCCCGTCCATAACTTCAGGATCATGTCCAGGTTTCGCTCGAAGATCCGGCCGCGCTCGTTGAACGGGATTCCGGCCGCGTCAAACTCGCGCTTGTACCAGCCAGACGCCGCGCCGAGAATGAAGCGCCCTTTTGAGATGCGGTCCACTGAGGCCATCTCCTTCGCGGCCCAGACCGGATTTCTCAGCGGCAGCACAAGCACGCCGGTACCCAGCTTGATGCGCTCCGTCCTGGTTGCAATCGCTGCAAGGGTAGACAGCGAATCGAGAATCGGAAACGCCGGATCGACGCCGAGCAATAGATGATCAAAGGCCCAGAGAGATTCGTAGCCAAGCTCTTCGGCCCGCTCCGCATAGCGCACAAGCTCGTCGATGTCGGGCACTTCGTTGGGTCCAACGAAATTGCGGAGGGAGAGACCAAACTTTACTGTCATGAAAAATCTCCTATGCTAACGTTCGTAGTAGGCGCTTTAGCGCGGAAGAGGCGCTGAAGCGCCTACTACGAACGAACCTATAGAAACCGGCGGTCGATGTCGATGCGACGTAAATGCTCAAGCTCTTCGGCGGTTGGCGGTTCGGTGACCGGAATCTCTTCCGGCATGAGCAGATCAAACCCGGTATTCTCCACCACCTGCTCCAGCGCAACGCCCGGGTGCAGATACTCAAGCTGCATCGCCTTCGACGCTTCGTCAAAGCCCATGATCGCCAGATCGGTGATGACGCGGCTCACGCCGCCAAAAATGAGGCCGGCGTCGCGGCGCGAAGAGCCGCCCTCAAGAAAGCCGGGGCTGGTCACAAAGTCAACTTTAGGGACAAAGCGCCGCGGTTCGTGCTTTGTAACGATGATCAGCTCGCGGCACAGCGAGGCGATATCGTTTGCGCCCCCACTCCCCGGCAGGCGCACCTTTGGTTTGTCGTAAGGACCGATCACGGTTGTATTGACGTTGCCATAGCGGTCGATTTGCGCGCCGCCGATAAAGCCGACCTCCAGGAAGCCGCGCTGGGTCAGGAGGAAAATATCGGTGATGCCTACAAGCTGCTGAGCGCGGTGGGAGATGCGCATCTCGTTCGTGGAGATGGGCAGGTAACCGGGCAGCACCTCCGGTCCAATCGAGCCGCCTTCCACGACGATGGTCAATCCCGGTAAATGGGTCTGTTTCGCAAGCAGCGCCGCCAGCAGCGGGATGCCCACGCCCGCGAAGATCGTGTTGACGCCCACCATCTCCCGACTTGCGGTGACGGCAAGCAACTCTTCGTTTGAATACGCAATGCTCATTCTATTTCCACCAGCATTCGGGCTTCATCCACCAGTTCGACAATCTTTTCGCCGTCAAAGAGCGCCATATATTCTTCGTGGTTTGCAACGCCGAAAACGTAATGATCCAGGTAGTCGCCTATCGCGCCCGTACCTTTTTCTCTGATATCGTCAACGTAGTCGTCAAAATGGCTGTAGTCTGCCCGGTAAAGGCCGTGCATCTCGTGGGGGAACGAACCGTACGGCGCCTCCACCAGGGCGTCTACCATGAAGCCGGGAATCAGCGTCCGCTCCGGATATCTGCGAATTTCGTCTTCTGATACGATTTCCTCGGCAGTAACAAGCACCCTCGTCGAGGCTGCGGCGACGTCGGCGTCCATAAAAGGATAACCGTCGACCTGGCAGTTTCCGAAACGGTCGGCGCGGTGAACGTGAATGAGCGCCACGTCGGGGAACAGCGCCGGAACCAGGCAAAGCGTTTCGCCCGTAAAGGGGCATGTCATCGTCTTCGCTTCGGCAATAGACATCAGGTCTGAGCCCAGCATGGTCAGCGTCGGGAGGAACGGCAGGCCCATGGCGCCGGCTCTGTAGCGAAGGCCGAGGGCCATGTGGCTCAAGTTTTCGTAGTGTACCGCCGGGTTCCCGCCTTCCGCGTTTTCACGCATGATGCGAGAAATGCCCCAGGGCAGTCCAATGCCCAGCCAGCTCGTGATGATCGTGTTGGCCCGCCCGGCAGCCATGTACCACTCGCCCTCGTAGCACATCAGATTCTTGGAGAGGGTAAGGTCCGTTTGACCCTGCCGCAGAATCTCCATCAGCAGCGCCAACGGCGTGCGTGTAAACATGCAGCCACCAATGGCGATGTGGTCGCCATCCTCGACCAGGCGGGCGGCTTCGGCGAGCGTTGTTAGTTTTTCTGTCGCAGCCAGCGACTTTTCCTTTAGCCGGCGCCGCGCTTCGACAAAATCACCGGTTTTCAAAGTTTCCTCCTCAAGCAAAGAACCCCAGCGTCCTACTGATCTCCTCTGCACCATCCTTCACTATCTCACGCCAATCAGTTCGATTCGTGTCTTTAACCCGAAAAAGAGGCGCCGCCACTGACAGGGCGGCTACGGACCGTCCTTTTGCATTGCGCAGCGGGGCAGCCACGGCCCACACGCCTTCGTGTGATTCGGCATTGTCAATCGCATAGCCGTCTTCACGGACGCGCCGCAGCGCCTCTTTCAACTCACGCTTCGTCGTGATAGTCGCAGGCGTCAGCCTAAGAAGTTGCTCGCTGGGATAAAGCCGATCCAGCTCAATCTCGTCGAGATCGGCAAGCATGACTTTTCCCAGTCCTGTCGCGTGCGCCGCCACGCGCGCGCCGACCGGATTTACGACCTGGACGAAGTCTTGCGCTGCACGCTTGTGGATAAAAACGACCGCGCTGTCCTGGCGTACGGCAAGGCTGGTCGTCTCCGCCGTCAGCCGGCTCACTCTCTCCATGACTGGATCGGCAATCGAAACCAGATCGTGTTGCGAGTGGTGGGCGGCGGCAAGCTGTATGAGCTTCGAGCTTAAGTGATAGACCGACGTTCCGTCATCCCGCGTCAGATAGCCTCGCTCCTGCAGCGTGCTCATTAGGTTGTGCAGCGAGCTGAACGGAATATGTAGATGGTCGGCCACGTCGGTCAGCGTAAGGCCACTCGGGAACTTCACCAACAACTCAAGAATATCGAGCGCCCGGGCCGCGGATTTTACGACTTGATGTTTCGATTTTGTTTTTGACATGGAGACGGCACGTTTCATATGCACGAAAACAATTCACCTATATGAAATAGTAGATCAATTCGCCGGTCGAGTCAAGCTTGATCGCGGTTGAACAATGCGCCATACGACGCTATTCTTCCCGGGCGTAAAGTAGTTAACGACGGCAATCATCAATAGGATAGAGAAGTTATGATCTGGTTACAGGACCTGAAGTGGCCCGACGTTCGCGCTTATCTTGACGCGAAAGACCTGATTCTTTTGCCGGTTGGCAGCACCGAGCAGCACGGCCGGCATGCGCCTTTAGGGACCGACACCCTGATCGCCACCAGGCTGGCCGAGGACGCCGCGCGGCGAACGTCCGTCCTGTGCGCGCCGCCCCTGGCTCTGGGCTGGAGTCCACATCACCTCGTTCTGCCGGGTACGATCAGCGTCCGCGCCCCCGTATTACAAGAACTGCTGTTTGACATTGTCCAGTCCCTCTCCGCGCATGGCTTTAAGCACTTTATCGTCGTCAACGGTCACCGCGTTACGAACGTACCCTGGCTGCAGCTGGCGGCGCAGCAGGCGCAAAGCAGGTTGGCGGTCTCCGTTGCGATTTTCGATCCGGCCTACATGCAAAAGGAAATTGCCTCCGAACTTGGCTTCGGCGCCCTGGGCCACGCCGAAGAGCTTGAAACCTCACAATTGATGCATCTCCAACCGGAGTTAGTCGATCTATCTCAGGCCGTCGACTCGGCCGCGCACGGCAGACGGCTGTACGAGGTCGATCCCCGGTTTGCAGTCGATACATTGTGCTACGTGCCCAGCACGCTAGAACAAATGAAAGTGGTCGCCGCAGAGACAGGCGGCAGTACCGGGCAACCAACCCGCTCGGATCCGGAACTCGGCCGGCGCCTGCATGAGCATCTCGTCAACAGATTAGTTGAAGTCATAGAAAGTACCCTTTAGCGTCAGGTAACCTAAGCCGCCGGCCTGCGATTCGCACAGGCTGCCTATGCTACGGCCGCGTCAGGCCTGACCAACTGCGGGATTTTAGCCGGCACAAGCATGCAGAAAGATCCGCAGAGCAGAACCAACGCAGCCAGAACAAAAGCGCCTTCCAGAGAGCCCGTCGTATCTTGAATCCAACCTGCAACCACCGGCGCGGCGATTGAAGACGACATGCCGACCGCTCCAAACAGCGCCAGGGCCGTACCCATCGATTCGGGGCGTGACGCCGTGGCGTGGTCGCCGAGCCAGGCCACGGCAATCGGTTCCCAGGCCAGTTTGCCGGTCGCTCCGTAAATCAACAGGAGCAGAACAAGCGCCCACACCGCGCCTGTGAAGGTCATGCCAACCAGCGCCAGCGCGGCAACGGGCATCAACAACAGCGCAATTGCTTTACGCCCAATCCGATCTGATAGCCGCGCCAGCAGGAGCCCGGCCGGAATACCGCTCATGGCGATCACAGCGGTGAACAGCCCTGCCACGCCGAGGTCAAACCCTCGTTCTCTGAGAAAAAATGTCGGTCCCCAGACGACGACGGTTGCAAAGGCATACAGCGAGCAGAAGCTTGCCAGATAGATGAACAGCAGGTTTTTGTCGCGCAGCAGCCGGCCGGGGCCGCTCCAAACAGCGCCATCTCGTCTTACAGCTCGAACGCGCCACGCAAAGAGTAAGGCAAGGAGCAGCGTCGGCGCAGCCAGCAGGACGAACAGCAGGCGCCAGCTCCCGGTGCTCAAATAGGCCGGCCCGGCAACGCTGAGGCCAAGGACCAGGCCCACGGAGGAGCCGGAGTTGATCAGGGCGAGCGCAAAGCCCCTGCGCTTCGCTGCAACCGATTTGATGGTGATCGAGAAGGCCATGGGATGAAAACCACTGGCCCCGCCGCCATACAGCACCATGCACAACAGCAGGACAACGTAGTTTCGCGCCAGCAGCCCCATGACCAGCAAGCCGATGGCGCTGGCGGCATACGTGATCACCAACATGCGCTTCAGCCCAATTTTGTCTCCAAACAGGCCGACAGGAATCTGAAAGACGACGTAGAAAAAGTAGTAGGCGCTCGGCAGAATGCCGGCCTTTGTGGCGCTCAGCGAAAATTCCTCCTGGAGCACGGGCAGCAGCGGGTAGAGCGCGGTCCGGTTTAGAAACACCGTCGCCCATCCCATGGCGAACAAGATAACGATGGTCCACACGTAGCGGTCGCCCGCAGGCTGCTCTGCCGGCATCGAGGTTGGTGTTGACACAGTCGGCGCCTTTTAGAGGCCAAGGAAAGCGGAGCGGACCATATCGCTTTCCAGCAACTCTTTACCCGCTCCTTCAAGAACAATCCGGCCGGTCTGCAGGACGTAAGCCCGGTCGGCCAGTTCGAGCGCCTGGTGGACATTTTGCTCCACCAGCAGGATTGTCGTTCCGCTCTTGTTGATGCGGTCGATCACTTCAAAAAGCCGGTCGACGAGAAGCGGCATAATACCCAAAGAAGGTTCGTCCAGCATCAACAGCTTCGGTTCGAGCATCAGCGCCCGGCCGACCGCCAACATTTGCTGCTCGCCGCCGCTCAGCGTCCCGGCCCTTTGCGACTGCCGCTCCTTCAGAACGGGAAACGTTTCAAAGACCTCGGCCATCACCTTTTCCCGCCGTTCCGGTGATTTATTGGTGTATGCTCCCAGCAGCAAATTCTCCAGGACGTTCAGCTTGCTAAACAGCTTTCTTCCTTCCGGAACGTGGGCCAGGCCCCTTTCGACGATGACGAACGGCTTGAGTCTGTCAATTGGCTCGCCGTCAAACTCAATCGACCCTTTGCCGGCGCGCAGCAAGCCGGAAATCGTCTTGAGGATCGTGCTTTTGCCCGCCCCGTTGGAACCGACAATGCTGACGATCTCTCCTTCGTGCACCTCGAAACTGACGTCAGTCAGTGCGGGTGTACCGGCGTAAGAGACGGAGATTCCATTAACCCGGAGCACGATATTTTTCTCCTAAATAGGCTTTGATGACGCGCTCATTCCGGGCAATCTGCGCGGGTTCCCCTTCGGCAATCTTCACGCCATAGTCCAGCACATTCACCCGCTTCGATATGGGCATCACGACTTCCATCACGTGCTCGACCAACAAGATGGTAATGCCCTGCCTGTGTAACGCCAGAATAAGATCGATGGCATCATTGGTCTCTGTGGCCGTCAGACCGGCCATCACCTCGTCGAACATCAACATTTTCGGTTTGGTAGCCAATGCGCGCGTCAGCTCGAGCCGTTTCTTGTCCGCCACGGTCAGATTGCCTGCTACCATCCGCCTTTTGTCCGCGAGACCGGTGAATTCCAGGAGTTCCGACGCATTCTTTTTCGCCACGGCCGTGCTGTTGGTATGGAGAAAGCCGGCCGTCATCACATTTTCCAGCACGCTCATCGACATGAAGGGTTTCACAATTTGAAAAGTGCGGACCAGACCTGCCTTACAGATCCTTTCTGGCGACCAACCGGTAATGTCGTGCCCGTCGAAAATCACCTGGCCGGAATCGGGCCGGTAATGGCCCGTGACACAGTTGAAAAGGGTCGTCTTACCCGCACCGTTGGGGCCGATCAGACCAACGATCTCCCCTTCTTCAACCGCTATATTCACCTTTTGGTTTGCCGTTAAGCCCCCGAAACTTTTGGTCAGATTCTTGATTTCCAGCAGGCTCATTTGCGGCCTCCAAAGAATCGTTCCACCAGCGCCCAGATGCCCCTCGGCTCGAAAATGGCCACGAGCATGATTAAAGCGCCATACACGACTAGATCGAGCGCGCCGCCAACACCGCCGAGATAGATGCGGGTGAATTCGGACAGCGGAATTAAGATAAAAGCGCCGAGTACGGGCCCCCACAGGGTGCCAATCCCGCCCAGGACCGGAATTAACATGATGAGCACCGACAGCATAAAGGAAAAGACGCTATTAGGATCAATATAGAGTACGAATTGGGCGTAGAACGCGCCGCCCACACCGGTAAAGAAGGCGCTGACCGCCATGGCGAACATCTTATACCTGGTGATACTGATGCCGAGGCTTCGGGCGGCTTCTGGGTCATCTTTTATTGACCTGAAGTAATAGCCTGGTTTGGTCTTCGTAATCAGATAGGTCACCCCCATCACGATCGCGAGCAGCGCGAGGCTGATGTAATAGTAGGGCGCGTTACCGGAATGGAACTGCAGGTTGATAAGAGATTCGGGCAGCAACGGCAGTGTTAACCCAACCGCGCCGCCGACATAGTCCCAGTTGGTGAACATGATGTGCACAATTTCGGCCAGGACGATGGTGGCGATGACGAAATAGTGCCCCTTCAGACGAAAGGACGGATAGCCTATCAACTGTGAAAGGGCAACGGCGACAAGGCCACCGGCGATCATGCCTAGCCACGGCGTCAGCCCCAGCTGCATCAGCAACATGGTCGACGTATAGGCCCCAACGCCGAAAAAGGCCGCGTGTCCCAGCGACACTTGCCCGGCGAAGCCGCCGAGAATGTTCCACGCCTGCCCCAGCATAGCGTAAAGAAGTATCAGAATCATTAACCGGCGCGGGAATGGTAACGACACCACCAGCGGAAACGCCAGTAATGCGGCCGCGAGCAAGAGTAAGATCAGCGTTTTGATGGGGAAGGGTCGGGCCTGCTCTGTGACGATCGTTTCTTCCATGAGGTCCCTACCACTCGCCCAGCAGACCTTGCGGTCTCACCAGTACAACAACCAGGTAAAGCGCGAACACCGTAACTTCCTTGTAGGCCGGCGCTATAAAAAAGCCTGAAAGCACTTCGACGAGACCGATAATGATTCCCGCCACCAGGGCGCCCGGCACGCTGCCAAAGCCACCAAGGGCGACGGCTACGAAGGCAATCAGCGCGAAAACCGTGCCGACGGTCGGAAAGATATAGTAGTAGTTCGCCAACAGCGCGCCGGCGACGCCGACGCAGGCAGCCCCGATACCCCAGGCCAGGGCAAACATGCGATCGCTGTTGATACCCATCAGTGAAGCCGCCTGGCGATCCTCCGCGACCGCCTGCAGGGCGCGCCCGGTCTCTGTCTTTTCGATAAACCAGTAGACAAATGCAGTGGTGAGTAGCGCGCCAATAGCGGCGACACCCTGGGCCAGGCTCACGTTGAGTCCCGCGACCTGCAGCCGCCCACTGAGCAGGGGCTCTTGTATCAGGCGGTAACTCGGCGACCAGAGGAATTGAGCCACGCCTTGGAGATACACCAGCAGGCCACAGGTTACAAATATCTGCGCTGACATCGGCGCGTCTAACACCGGGCGAACGATCAGCTTGTGCGTCAGGACGCCGACCACAAACAGAACCAGGACGCTGACCGGTAGGCCGAAAATAGGATCGATGCGAAACAGCGCGTACAACCAGAAGACGACGTACATGCTGAGCATCAAGAACTCGCCGTGGGCGAAGTTCACGATGTCCATCACCCCATAAATGACGGTGAGCCCAACCGATACCAGGGCGTAAATGAAGCCGATGAAGATACCGGACAGGATCACTTGCGAGAGGATCGCTAGATCGGGCATATCTTTATGAATTTCCCCGTTGGTGACCGGCGCCCTCTAGGTTTGTAGTGAGCGCTTTAGCGCCGGTCACCTATCGACGTAACGTCTAACGTTCGTCCCAGGCCGGATAGGGCCAGACCAGCTCTTGCGTTGCTAATTCAAAGGGCCAGACGGTCTGGTATTGGCCGTCCAGGGCCTGTACCATTATCCCGGTCCCCAGCACATTCTGACCGGTTTCTGGGTCGAAACGAACGCCTTCCCAGGGCATAATGATCTGCTCGCTCGGAATATCTGTTTCCAGGAGCGCCTGGCGGATCGCCTCGGGTTCCGTAGAGCAAGCCCGGTTGATGGCGTCGGCCAGAACGAGGAGCGCCGTAAAGCTACGGGCAGTGGCGCCCTCCAGGTCTCTGTCGTACATCTCGCTGAACATCGTATTCACCTCGCCGATGATTGGCTTGTTCTCTTGCAGATCAAGCGCGAACACTTCGCGCGAGATGATGTAGTTCCCCGTGGCGCCAACCGTTTCCAGGAAGGAACCCTCGGTGAAACCCACACCCTGCGCCAGAATGGCCTCCGGCGAATAGTTCTGCGCCTCGAAGGTCCGCATCATGAGGATGGCGTCGGCCACGTAGGATGTTGGCAGGACGACGTCGGGATCGGCGGCGATGAGCTGCTGCACCTCGGAGGTCATGTCGGCAGTTCCACTGGGGTAGGCGATGTTGGCGACCACCTCAAAACCATATTGCTCGGCGAACTGATTCTGAGTCTCGCTGGAATCGGAGCCAAACAGGGTATTTTCGTAGATTGTCGCCACCGTGTTGATCTCGGTTCCCTGGTCGCGCAAATCGGCCAGGAATTGGAACATCAGCTCAGAAAAGATAGCGTCATGCGGGGTTGTGCGGAAATACCACTGGAATCCGCGCTGGTGCAGCGCCGGAGAAGTGGACTGCGCGTTGACGAAGGGGATGCCCAGGCGTTCGGCCGCCTGGCTGGCCGTGTTGGACACCGCGCTTGCATAGGCGCCGAGAATAGCGACGACATTTTCTTCCGTGATAAGCCGCTCAGTCTCGCTTGCGCCGATTTCAGGAGACATCTGGTGATCGGCAAAAACCAGCTCAACCTGCGCGTTGTCCAGGCAGGTAATGCCGGCTTCGGCAGCCATGGGAAGGTTCAGATCGGGATACTCGTTATTGACAATTTCTGCTGCCAGCAGGAAGGCGTCCTGGCTCGCCACACCAGTGGCGGCAAGCGCGCCGGTGAGCGGATAAACGACCCCGATCCTGACCGTTTCCGGCGCCTCGCCTTCCGTTTCGGTCTCCTCTTCAGCAGGCGCTTCCTCTTCAGCCTCGCCTTCTTCTTCGGCCGGTTCTTCTTCGTCGACTTCGGGAGCCTCAGTTGGTTCCTCGGCCGGGGCCGCGGGCTCTTCGGGCTCCTCCTGGACGCACGCGACCAATAGAGCAGCTAGAAGTGTGAGCAAGAGCAGTACAATTTTACGCTTCATGGAATCCTCCTCCTTTAGCAATTGGGTTCACTGCGTCATCAGCTGCCCGCCTCTCTTAACAGATCTCCGATTTTTACATCGCGCCTCCATATTCAGGCGCCAGGCACTTTCGAAGTGCCTGGCGCCTGATTACACCAGTCATGAATTGCCAACGCAATTACCTTCGTCGCCGTGATCAGGTTCTCTACCGGCAAGTGCTCATTTACGGCGTGCATCTGATCCGTCACGCCGGGGCCGAAAATAACGGTTGGCGTGTTCCCTTCCCTGATCAAGAAGCGCGTGTCGGCCGCGCCCATGCGCGCGCTGTGAACCGGCTGCCTTCCCGTCACGCTCTCGAAGGATCGGCTCACCGTGTTCATAATAGGATGGTCCACCGGGATCTCCGCGCCCGCGGCGACGTAGCCGCCCTCTGTGGTCACGACCGGTGGATTATCACGCAGCCAGGGATCGGCCATGGCTATCCTCATAATCTGATCTCTTAGCTGCTGCTCCACTTCCACAGGATCCTCGTAGGGCATCAGGCCTAAACTTCCGCGAAGCGTTGCTTCCTCAGGCGTGATGCTGGGAAACGTGCCCGAATGAAACATCGTGACGGCGCAAGGTAAGGCGCCGCGATTGTCCGGAAAGAGCGGGTGCGTTAACGTCCCGATTCGTATCTTCTCCAGATCATCTACCGCTTCGACCAGCTTCATCGCCTTCTCAATGGCGCTGACCCCTTGCCAACGCGCGGCGATGCCGGTCGGCTTGCCGCGCAGATATATTGTAAACCACATGCGGCCAATACAGGCGGCCATCACTTCCAGATCGCTCGTCTCACAACATATGCCGGCGTCAGCCGTGTAGCCGCGCTCTACGCAGGCCAGCGTGCCCAGCCCGGTCCGCTCCTCGTCGACGACGTATTCGAGGATGACGTCGCCCCTGGGCTGCGATCCTAGCTTCTGCAAGATCTGCACAGCCATTGTCATGGCTGCCACGCCGCCCTTCATGTCCGAAACGCCCTTACCCGTGATCTTACCGTCGTGCAGGTCGGCAGAAAGTGGCGGGTATCGCCACCTGTCGGCCGCCTCCAGTGGCACCGTGTCCACGTGGCCGTTCAAGAGCAATGACTTCCCGCCCCCGGTTCCCCTCCACACTCCAACTACGTTCGGCCGGCCGGTGAACGGC
>JAICPS010000333.1 GCA_025929715.1 Anaerolineae bacterium
GCGGGTGGACGTCTCTTGCGCCACTTGCGCCGGCTGGCGTCCCGCCAACCAGAGGAAGCCGCTCGCTGCCAGGGTCAGGAGCCCTGCGACCGCCATGCCGAGGACGTACTGGGCGCCGGTGAAGTGGGGTAAATCTAGGACCATCACGCCACAGCCTCGTTGTTGCGGCGGTGTGCTCCCACGACGCGCAACATGGACCCGGGCCAGGATCATCCGTCCGAACGCGGCACTCTCCGAATCTAGCGACCAGCGCACGAGCTTCGTCTCGCCCGGCGCCAGCTCGACCCAGTGGTCAATCTCGTCGATCACCACCGCACTAAAATAGCTGATACGCGCCTGCGCCAGGAACCTTTCACTGCGATCCCGGTCGTTGGTAAAGGTGGCCGTAAGCGCCGCGTCCTCGACAGGCGTCACGGCGGGCGGGCAGCGTAGCGTCCGTAGCCTTTCCTCCACGATGAGCGGGCGGTCGAACATTAATACCTCTATCTCTGGCCAGATTGTGATCCCCGCTACCGCCAACATTATCAGCAGGCTGAGCAGGTAGAGGACGATGGCCAACGGACGGCGCATCCGTCCGCTTCCTGTCTTCAAGTTCTTCAATTCGCCAGGAACCTTGTCGCCTTTGCCTTGTTCTAGCAAAAAATTTGTGCATTACCAAGTGTACAGGCCAAACAGCCATCGACAATCCGAGTACGTCTGTCTTGTAGAAAAGGGTGGGGGAGTGGGGCGGTAGAAAAAGAAAATGGAGGTGCTTGTGTTGCGTCTCATGCGTCTTCTGGCCATGGAGCGCCCGTTTGTAGAGCGGTCGCATACTCGTGAAACCGCTCTTCGCCAGCCAGGCGAATACAGGCATTATTGACCGATATTGCAAAGCGGTCGCGATCGACGGTGGCGAAGAACATGGCCCACAGACCATCGCCGGCGGCATAGACGGCTTTCTGATTACCAAAAGAGCTCAAGTCAGTGGATTGGCGAGGCTCAAAGAGGGCGATGTCCGGACTGCCGGAACCGTAGCGATCCGAGTTCTTTCGTCGTAGCCTGCGTTTGGGCGTGTCAGCCAATAATCCGGCAAGATCATAATGGCGTCTCTATAGTTAATTTAATAAGTCTTATTTTAACTAACTATTTCCACCACTATCTGCCATCTCCCGCTCACCATCGCTCCGGTAGAGTATCCCAACCAACTGTCCATTCAATTTTGTAACTACGATCGTCCCGACCTTTCTCTTCTGGATGCGCGGGATGATGTAATCCAGCTCGGTACTCGGCCGCGTGGTCGTGGGGCCCTCCTCCATCACCTGTTCGACAATGTCATCAGGATTGCCGTTCAAAACGCGCTGGCGCAGGCGGCCCAGCACGACGCCGCTATCGTCCGTGACCATGCACAGGTTCCAGCCGGCCGCTTCGACCCGCGAGCGCACGTCGCCCACCGCCTCGTCGAGACGGCAGGTAGGGACGCCCTTCCGAGCCACGTCGCCAGCGCGCCGCCGCTCGGCCGCTTTTCCCTCCACTGGCAGGGCCATGGCCGCCCAGTCGACTTTCCCCGCCGCGTAATCATACACCTCCCTAAAGCCGAGCGCTTCGAGCCGCACCGCGGCTCGTGGACTCAAGTCTCACAGCCCGTCATTGCAGTAGACGACGACCGGTCGCTCGCGGTCGAGAATTGCAGCCGTCTCGGCATTTAGTTTTTTCAGAGGAAGGTTGATCGCGCCCGGCAGGTGTTCGTCCTCATACTCAGCCTCGGGCAGCACCTCCACAATTTGCGCCCCGTGGTCGGCCATTTTGCGAACCTCGTCGCGGTGGATTTGGGTGACCATGCGTTAAATCCTTTCGTAAAGTGTCAGTTGGAATCTTGAAATTAATCGCCTTGCACCAGACGAACGGCGCGAACTTCTCCTTGAACGGCTCGTGCCAACCTTCTATCCGCGGTCCATAGCTCTGCATCCAACCGCTTGGCGAGCGCCAGATAGTGAGCGTCATAAATTGCCGGCAGCGACAGCTGCTGCGCCAGGCGTAATGCTGCAGAATGAAGGTCGCCGTCGCCGAACAGTTCAAGCGGTAGGGACTGTGCCGCAATCAGCGCCAGACGCACCGTTTCCTCCCCGAAGTAACCGTGCCGCTGATACTGGTAGAGGGCATTTGTAACTTCATAATATAATAGGCCCGGTGCAGCGAGCCGGCGACCCTCTTCTTTCGAGCGCTCGACCAGCTCTATTATCGTTGTATCACCCGCATCGATTACCAGACGCACCACCAGATTGGCGTCAATGCAGATCCAGGAGTTGGGCATCCCGCTCCTCCCGCATCTGGCGGATGATTTTCTCCGGCTCAGGTAGACGCCGGTTGCCCAGGTCGGCCGCGGCCTCTTGTCGGGCGCGGGCCACAAGGCTTTGCCAGCCGGTTGCCGGCTCCTGTGCTGCGTGTAAACGTTCATACTCAGCTAAAGAAAGAATGACCACCTGCGGTTCCCCGCTCCGCTCTACAATTACCGTTTCCTGCTGGCCAACCACTCGGCGCATTAACTCACCGAAATGAACCCGCGCTTCCGTCGCGCTGATTGTCCTAGACATTTTGTCCTCCAATTAATTAATCGATTGATTGAAGTGTAATGGATGTAAAGCGTATTGTCCAGTAGTTAAGCGCCCTAATCTACTGGATCGTCGTCCGAGATTCTGGTAACATGGTATCAGAACTGCTCCAATTGGTGAACGCCATTTTTTAATCCTTGCGTCCCAATCGGGGCAGTTCTATTTAGTTACGCGGCGGATGCGTATTCCGGTGAAAACGATCACTTCTTCCGGTCGAAGGCGATCATCCAGACCGGTGCATGGCGATCGCCTGGTCCGAGGAGTAGCGATCACGCAGCAGGACGACGCTGGAGACGAAATCATACAACTAACCGGCGTCAGATAACAGTGGGGAATGAACTTTCCTCATTGATTCTCCTTCCAGATGTAAGCGATAAGCGTTGTGCACGAGGCGGTCGAGAATGGCGTCCGAGAGCGTGGGATCGGGGATCCGGCTATGCCAGTCAGCCACGGGAACTTGAGTGACAACCATGGTAGCGCTCCGTCCATAGCGGTCGTCCAGAACCTCAAGTAAGTCCGTGGCCTGGGGGCGCGAGAGCGGGTCACGTAGCCAATCGTCGAAGATGAGCAATGGGATGCGGGCCAGGGAGCGCAGCAGTTGGGGATAAGAGCCATCGGCATGCGCCAACTCCAGTGCCTGCAGGAAACGAGAGGTGCGCTCGTAGCGGACCTTGTAGCCCGCCTGGCATGCAGCCCGGCCAAGCGCGCAAGCGAGGAAAGATTTCCCTGCCCCGGTCGCCCCGAGCACCAGCAGGTTGAGATGGCTGCCGACCCACTCGCTTTGCGCCAGCTGCAGAACCTGCGCCCGCTTGAGACCGCGTCTGGGCGAGAGGTCCAGGTCCTCCATGGTGGCCAGCAGCGGGAACTTGGCGGCGCGGATACGATGGTTCAGGCGAGTGTTATCGCGACGCGTCACTTCGATATCGACAAGCAAGCCAAGCCGTTCCTCGAAGGAGAGGTCAGCATAGTGGGGGCTGACAAGTTGGTCTTCGAGCGCCGCCCGGAAACCGACGAGGCCGAGCTGGTTCAATTTATCGAGCAAGGGTTGGGTAAGCATTGCCTGTCTCCTCAGTTGTAGTAGCCGTCGCCACGGATGTTGGCATGGGCTGGCAGCGGCGTCGCCGGGGGCTGCTCTCGGTCGACCTGGTCCAGTCTATTCTCAAGAATGTTGCGGATGCCTTTGTAGGTACGGATGCCGGCTGGCAACGCACGACGGCACGCCGCTTCCAGCCGGGCGTTGCTGTAGCGCTTGCCCAGACCGAGAATGCCCAGGCAGGAGCGGTAAGCTTGCTGCGGATGGCGCCGGCTCTCCAACACGGCGGCGATGAGCTGCCTGGTGTGCGGGCCTACCTCCTCGGCCCAACGGAGAAACCGCTCCGGTGACCAGTCGCTGACCGCCTGATGGGCCGGTGGCATGTGCTCCCGCCGTGTGGAGTAGCGGCCCTGGATGCGGGAGCGAGGATGGGATGCTAGCCGAGCGCGGTTGTAAAAGACCTCTACCGCTTTCTCCGTTCCGCGAACATCTACCTCTTTACCGATGAGCCTCCAGGGGACGCTGTAAAAGTGCTTGTCAAACTCGACGTGATAGTCGATGTGGACGCGCGCCCTTTTCCAGTGCGCAAATTCATAGGGCTGAGCTGGCAGCGGCGCCAGCTCCGGTCGGTCCAGGCACTCGAAGAGTTCGCGCCGCGACTGGCCCAGATGGCGCATCGGGCGGTTGTTCAGTTCCTCCAGTAGCGCGTGGATGGCCCGATTCAGCTCGCCAAGGCTAAAGAAGGTCTGGTCGCGTAGCCGCGCCAGGATCCAGCGCTCCACGACTTGCACGCCGGACTCCACTTTGGCCTTGTCCCTGGGTTTACGCACTCGTGCCGGCACCACCGCCACGCCGTAATGTCCGGCGAATTCCTGGTAGCTGGGATTGAGGTCCGGTTCATAGCGGTCCGGGCTCTTGACGCCGGCCTTGAGATTGTCCGGCACCAACACCTCCGGCACACCGCCGAGGAAGGAAAGCGCCCGCACGTGGGCGCCCAGCCAGTTGGCCAACGTCTGCGCTTCGTGCGCTTCGGCGTAGGTGTAATTGCTGGCGCCAAGGACGGCCACGAAGATTTCGGCATGCCTGACCGCGCCGGTCTGCGCGTCCATCACGGGCACGGTCTGCCCGGCGTAGTCGATGAACAACTTCTCGCCCGCCCGGTGGCGCTGCCGCATCATCGGCTTGAGCTGCCTGGCCCATTGCTTGTAGTTCTGACAGAACTGGCTGTAGCCATAGCCATCCGGATGTGCCTGCCGGTATTCCACCCACAGCAAGCTCAACGTCACGCTTTTCCGCCGCAGCTCCTTGTGCACTTCGGTCCAATCCGGCTGGGGAATCGTACGCTTGGTGGCGGACACCCGTTTGGGAAAAAGCATCTCGTCGAGTTCTTCGGCGCCCAGCCGTTCCGGTAGCGGCCAGCTTAACCCAGCCGCTTTGGCGTGGGTGAGATACTCGCTGACCGTGCTCGAAGAGACCGAGCATGCCTGGGCAATCGCCCGGTGCGTCAGTTTCCTCTCGTATTTTAACCGCAGGATTTCTTCGATTTTGCGCATGGATATCCTCTTTTGGGCCATCGCTTCCTCCTCGTTTCTGTTGAGGAAGAGCATGCCCTACCTATATTGGATTATCCAGCGTCGTCCCCCGCCCTTGTGATCCCGTTGAAACTTGATCGTCTAAACCGGAATCACTGATCGCCATCAATCGGAATCCGTGATCGGCATGCGCCGGAATTGGCGATCGGCATCCGCCGGAATCACTGATCGCCATCCGCCGGATTACGCGGCGGACAGGATCAGCACCTGCACACCCCTACACCCAC
>JAICPS010000699.1 GCA_025929715.1 Anaerolineae bacterium
AAAGACAAGCGTATTCTGGCGCTCGGGCCGATCGACGGTCAGTTCCAGCCGCGACACGCGACGCAGGATTGATTGCAGGCTGATTTGCAGTTCAACGCGGGCCAGGGGCGCGCCTAGGCAATAATGGACGCCCATGCCGAAGGAAAGATGATGGTTGTCCTGGCGCGTGATGTCGAAACGGTCCGGCTGCTCAAAACGCGCGCCGTCACGGTTGGCGGAACCGAGTAAAAAGGCCACTTCGGTGCCCTTTGCCAGATGCACGTTCTTGTATTCCATCTCGCGCAACACCCGGCGGCGGAAAAGGGGCAACGGCGTGTCGTAGCGCAGGATTTCTTCGACGGCGCTCGCGATTAGATCTGTATTTTGTCGTAGCGTTGCCAACTGCCCAGGATGTTGTATCAGGGCCAGAATGCCGTTACCGACTGCGTTTACCGTTGCTTCGTGCCCCGCGTTGAGAATCAGAATCGAAGTTGCGATCAGCTCCTCCTCGCTCAGTTGATCGCCTCGTTCTTCGGCCGCTACCAGGGCGCTCAACAAGTCGTCTTGTGGCGACTCTCGCCGTTGCTGCACGAGCGTGCGCAGATAATCAGAGAATTCTTGGGTAGCCCGCACCGCGCGGCGCCCCGTTTCTCCCGATTCGCCTGCGCCAAGCTCGTACATCGCGACGATATCCCTGGACCAGGGACGCAGCCGCTGACGGTCCGCCTGTGGTATACCCAAAAGCTCGGCAATGACGGTGACCGACAGCGGCGCCGCATAGGCCTCTATCACGTCCACCTCTTTCTGGGCGAGAAGGCGCTTGACCAGCCCCTCGGCAATATCTTCTATGTGCGGGCGCAACGACTGCACCGTGCGTGGCGTAAAGGCGTTTTGCACCAGCGCTCTCAGGCGTGTGTGTTGGGGCGGCTCCTTGTCCATCAGCATGTTGTCGTTCAGCCGGTGGAACGGTTCATACTCCGGGCGCAATGGAGGCAAGCCCGCCTCTGCTCGGGTCATGACGTGCGAGAACTGGCGGCCCAGCCGCCTGTCGCGCAATAAGACGTCGACGTCTTCATATCGCGAGATAAAGGTCATTCGCGACGCTTCATGGTAGAAAATAGGCGCCATTTCGCGCAGCAGCGCGTAGGTCGGATAAGGATTGGCGATAATTTCCGGGGAGCGAAAATCAATCTCCTGAAGGTCCATCAGCAGGTATGCATTTTCTCCGAATTATCTTAGTTTGAAGTTACGCGCTTGCATCGAATTCGCGCGAATGGCCGCCACAGGCGGCTGACACGAATTTTAGTCGCCCTCGCGTATCTGCGAAAGCCCTTCTTTCTGGTCGTTTCCCAGTCGGCCCCAGGCTGTTACAATAACATAGTTACCGCGACAATGACACGGAAGCGTGACAGACCCTGGCGCCCGACCATTCAGGAGACACACCATGACCTATGTGCATAAGTTACAGGCTGCCCAGGAACGCAATAACTCCTGGCTGTGTGTGGGATTGGATCCCGATCCTTCACGTTTGCCCTTACCCGCCATGCAGTGGGACGAGCCGGTCTTGCCATTCAACAAGGCTATCGTCGACGCCACTGCCGACCTCGTTTGCGCCTACAAGCCCAACCTGGGCTTCTATTTGCAGTGGGGCGCGGCGGGCATGATTGCGCTGGAGCGCACCATTGCCTACATTCCGGATCACATTCCCGTCGTGATCGATTGTAAAACCGGGGATATTGGCCACACACAGGCCGCCTGGGGTGTGGGCCTTTTCGACGTGTGGGGCGTCGATGCCGTCACCGTGAACCCATTTGTCGGCGCCGAAGCGATTTTGCCCATGGTCGGCCAGCGCCCCGATCGCGCTGTCTATGTGCTGGCTCGCACTTCCAATCCCGGCGCAGCACGCTTTCAGGGCGACCTTCAGGCTGAAAGCGGTCTCTCCGCTGCGGTTCTGTCCGCCCGTTGGGACGTACGGGGGACGGTAGGCTATGTCCTCGGCGCCACCTATCCTGAGGAGCTTGCCGTGGCCCGCCGCCTGGCGCCCGATGCGCCCTTCCTCATACCTGGCGTCGGCCTTCAAGGGGGCGATCTCGACGCCGCCGTCCGCTATGGGCCAGATACCGTTGCGGGTCCTCTGATCAACGCCAGCCGCAGCGTCATTTACGCCTCCGCCGGTCCTGATTTTATGGAC
>JAICPS010000416.1 GCA_025929715.1 Anaerolineae bacterium
GCGGCCTCCGCGCTTGCGCGAAATTATCGCGGTCGGACGTCCGTCGTAGGAACCGTCAACCGTTATCAACCTGCGAATTCCGGATAGTTTGCTGGAACGTTTCAACCGCTATCTCGATTCGGAAACGCGGTGGACGAGCGGCAAGGGAACCAATCGCAGCACGGTCATGCGGAATTTGCTCGCAAACTCCCATCTATATGCACAGGTGAACGATGAGCGCTATATGGCAAGAGGTATGGAGAGGTCTACAGGTAGATTTTACTGATCTCCCGGGTATCGCAGAGGTCACGCAGATCGTCGTGCGCTTACTGCTCGCGGCGCTGCTGGGTGGCCTCTTGGGGTTGCAACGGGAGCTGGTCGGGAAGGCGGCAGGGATACGGACGCACATGCTCGTGGCCATGGGGACCGCATTTTTCGTACTCGTCCCGTATCAGGCCGGGATGCCACTCGTGGATCTGGGTCGCGTCCTCCAGGGAATCATCACCGGTATCGGGTTCCTCGGGGCCGGGGCCATCCTCAAGCTCAGTGAGCAGAAGCAAATTCACGGCCTGACCACGGCGGCCGGCCTATGGCTGACTGCCGCGGTTGGCATCGCTGCGGGCATGGGGCGGGAAGCGTCTGCCATTTTGGGTACGGGCCTGGCATTCATCATCCTTGCCTTCCTCCCACGGGTTAGCGGGCAAGCTGGGACCAATACCTGACCTCAATGCTTTGCTGACGATTCCGCCTTACCGAGAATTATCCATTCTCGGTAAGTGATTCCTCTCTTCTCATGATCTTATTTGACAATTGGCAAATATTGACAAAATCCGGCATCCTCTATTGCATATTGCAAATCCTGAACCATTTTTGAGGAGATGTCCGGCATGAGCACCTTAAATGTCTCGTTACCACCCGCCATGAAGGCATTCGTCGCCGCGCAAGTCCACAGCGGGCTGTATAGCTCGGCCAGTGACTATATGCAGACGCTCATCCGTGCCGATCAGCACCGGCGGGCCGAGGCAACCCTCGAGGCGCAACTCCTCGACAGCTTGGCCAGTGACGAGGACGCGAGTAATGCGTCGCCCTCGGCATATCCGGGGGCGGCCTCTCCCACAGAAGGGCGAACTATCGCATTGCCTTTACCTCCGACCACGGCGGTTGCCGACTGGCTACACACCCTAGGCGTGGTCTCACCCTGCCAGTGGGATGTGTTACTCTGCTTATCCCGCCATCAGAACACCCTGCTTGGCGCGGCGGACCTCGCCCGCCTGCTCGGGTATGCGAGCACCGCGATTGTGGTCGCCCTGGACGTGCTAGAAACGCTGGCACTCGTAGAGCGCTCGCAGGTCTCTCAGGGAGCGCGCCTGTACCGGTGCCTTGTCCTACACACTGCCCCGCGCCGTGAGGCCTTGACCCAGCTCCAGACTCTGGCCGCACACCGGACTGGCCGAGTCGTCATCGCCCAGCAATTTCGGCAGGATCACACCCCGAAGGGGGCGGCCCAACAAGCCCAGCCCTTCCTGACCAAGAGCCAGGAGCGCGCGGCAAGGAAACAGCGATGGCTGAAGGCGATCTGATTCGGATGGGCATTGGCATTGACACCCACAGCCTCGACCACGGCCCATCTAAAGACTTCCCCACGCCGCAATTTACCCATTTTGCTCCATTCTCGATAAGGGCCGCTCCTCTTCAGTCACGTAGTCGTATACATCCCCAACGACCCTTTGGGTTGTATACGCGTTATGAAAGGTGCGCTTACTCAGGATTTGGACGATTTACCGCCACAACCGTTCAAACCGTGCCGGATTGGTCGCCGTGTACCGGACGGTGTGCTGAATATTCCGATGCCCCAGATAATCCTGAATGAGCCGCGTATCCGCGCCCTGATCCGCCAGGGCAAAGCCGCAGGCGTGACGCAGCATGTGCGGGTATGCTTCAACAGGCAGGCCTGCGCGTTGGCCATAGGTGCGGATCGCCAGCCACACGGTCTTGCGGCTGAGTGCCGTGCGCCGTTCGCTGATAAAGAACACGTCCGTGTCGGGCTTCATCTTGGCCCGAACCGCCAGCCAGGCCTTGATCGCCCGCAGCTCGTCACCTCTCAGCGGCTGCGTGGTCGATAACCCCTGTTTCAGCCGCGCCACATGTAGTACCCGGCTTTCTGTGTCCACCTGGGACAATTTGAGGCCACAGGCCTCCGACACGCGCAAGCCGTGCCGGAACATCAAAAGCAATAAACAGCGGTCGCGCACCGCGTTACGGGTGCCCTTGACGGCCGCCAGCAGCTTGTCGACTTCGGCGGCAACGAGGTGTCGGCGGTCGTTCATCATTTTGTCCAATGTAGGGTAGCGGGCAAAATCGTGCAAAAATATACGCTAAGCCGCTACCCATTCAAATTCATGAAGTTGCAGCGTAAACTCGCCCTGTTTTCCACAGAGAGCTCCTTCCAAACAGCCCAATAACATCCCCTTCGTCCCTATCTGTCCTATAGGGTGCCGCATCGTTCAATCCCACTTGGTTTCCCGGTCGAGATGGCGGACGCACGTCCACAGGCCTCCGCTGTCTCCGGGAACCGTAAGCCTATAGGTCAGGAGGCCTCTGCGATGCTCTACACTGTCCACTATCCCCGTGAAATCATGGTCGACCGCGTCGTCTTTAACGCCCACGATCAGAACCTCATTGCCCTTTGTCGGGGCGTTCACAACCGCCTGGGATTCGCCTATCAAATGGGTTTTGTCAGGCTCACCGGCCGTTTTCCCGCCCAGCAGCCGCTCGAAATCCTGGACGATCTGCTCGCTTTCATCGCCCACGAGGTTGACCTGGACGCGGCCCTGATCAAAGAATACGCCCAACGTCAGGCCACCGTCTCGGCGCATCAGGAGCAAATCCGTCTCTACCTGGGCTTTCGACCATTTGGACCCACAGAACAAGATGACCTCAGGCAGTTCATCTTGAATGAAGCCGCCCGTGTCGAGCATCTCTCTGCCCTCAAAGCACAGGCGGAGGTCTTCCTCTATCAACATCATATTTTGATCCCTGCTGCTTCCACCTTGCACCGCCTCGTTATCGAACAGCGTGAACGGGCCCGTCAACGGGTCTACACCCAGATGATTGCGCGCTTGCCCACCGGTCTACCTGCCCGTCTCGATGCGCTTTTGGAAAGCCCAACCGATCAAACTCTCTCCCCGCTGCAAACGCTTAAGGCGCCGCCCGGTGCCCCATCCCCTCGCGCCTTGTTGAAATTGACCGACAAACTCGATGAGATGGCGCAAACGGACTGTCTGACGCTGGACCTGTCATGGCTCAACAACAACCTGCAAAAAACCCTGGCGCAATACGCCTGGCAGTCTAGCGCCTATCGCTTGCGTCAGCTCCAAGCCCCCCAGCGTTATACCGTGTTGGTCTGTTTCCTCCATGATGCCTATCACGACACCATCGACCAGCTCATCGACATGTACAACAAGCTGGTTACCGGTACCTACCGCCGAGCTCAAAACGAGCTCGATGACACCGTCAAGCGCCGTCGCATGCCCTACCACGCAGCTTTACAAAGTTTTTATCTCATGGGCCAAACCCTCTTTGACGAGTCGATTCCCCACGAGGCCATCCGCGCCACGGTGTTTGACCATATCTCGCCCCAAAGCCTACAAGACCAGCTGCAACAAGCACATCAGTGGCTCAGTCGAGACTCACATCATGTCTTTTCCTGGGTGATGAAACGCTATGGCTACTGGCGCCAGTTTGCCCCTCGCCTACTCGATCATCTCACCTTCAACCTGGAACCGACGGGGTCGCCAGCCCTACTCGAAGCGCTTGAGGTGCTGCGGGACCTCAACGCCACCGGGCGGCGCAAGCTGCCCGAGGCGCTGCCGCTCAGCGGTGTGCCCAAACGCCTGCGCGCCTTCGTGGGATCGGTTGATGCCCCCAATCGCCGCGCCTATGAATGTGCCGTTCTCACCACGCTTCGCGATGAAATTCAACGCGGTAACGTCTGGGTCAGCGGCAGCAAACGATTTGGCCAGCTCGATGCGTTCTTTTTACCTCAGGACGAATGGGAGGCCAAACGAGACGACTTCTTCCACCGCGCCGGCCTGCCAGCAGACCCCGTGCAGGCGGGGGCTTATCTCCAGGGTCGCCTCGCCAGCACCTATGATGGGTTTCTGCATACCTTACCGGCCAATGCCTATGTCACCGTTGAAGAGCAGGGCTGGCGACTTTCCACAGACCCGGCTGACGAACCCAGTCCCGAACAAGAGGCGGCCATCGCCAAGATGCACAGCTGGTTGCGCGACAAGGTCGACACCATCCGACTGCCTGATTTGCTCATCGCCGTGGATAACATCGTCGACTGGAGCCGTCACTTTATGACCCCAAACCGCTGGGAGATGCGCAGTGCTGATGATGTCTGCCAGGTAGTGGCCACGGTGATGGCCTACGGCTGCAACATTGGACCGGAAAC
>JAICPS010000535.1 GCA_025929715.1 Anaerolineae bacterium
GATCGCCCGTCACGCGCGACGTGGCCCTGATCCTTGCGGCCCAGAAAGTCGAGCACTACGAGATCGCCGGTTATGGTGGCCTGCGCGCCTACGCGCGCGTGCTGGGCTTTGACGAAGCCGCCGAGACGTTGAACGGCATTTTGGATCAGGAGTACGAGGCCGACCAGAAACTGGACGACATCGCCGAGGGTGGTGTGTTGGATGCGGGCTTGAATGAGGAGTCGGCATGACGCTGTCATTAGGATCGCTGGTAATCTGGTTGCTCGTCGGCCTGATTGCCGGTTGGCTAGCGGGAGAGCTTACTAAAGGTAGCGGATTTGGGCTGTGGGGCAATATCGTCATCGGCATCATCGGCGCCGTGTTGGGCGGGATCCTGCTCAGCGCCCTCGGCGTCGATCCCGGCGGCTTTCTGGGCGAAGTGGTGCAGGCCGTTATCGGCGCGCTTGTCCTCCTGGCCCTGATTTCGGTGGTCAGACAGGCGACGTGAGCGAGACAGTAGACGGGAGACCGGAGCCTATGCCCGTCTCCCGTCCCCCGTCTCCTTGCCTCCACCGCCACTCCCCGCTATCATCCCCGGCGGTAGAGGCGTGCCGTGTCTGATCTCATCGTCACAACCAACAACCTGAGCAAATCCTTCGGCGACGTGCAGGCGGTGCGCGGCGTCACTTTTGGCATCCGCCGCGGCGAGATTTTCAGCCTATTGGGGCCCAACGGGGCGGGCAAGACCACAACCATTTCCATGCTTTCCTGCCTCATCGAGCCCACGAGTGGCGATGCGCTGGTCGACGGGCATAGCATCCGCGGCGCGCCGCAGGCGGTGAAAGAGGTGATCGGCGTCGTGCCACAAGAGGTCGCTCTCTACCAAAGCCTCTCGGCGCACGAAAACCTGCTATTCTGGGGCCAGATGTACGGCATGAACGGCAATATTCTGAGACAGCGAATCGCGGAAGTGCTGCAGACCGTGGGACTGGCGGACCGCGCCAAGGACCGCATCGAGACCTATTCAGGCGGCATGAAGCGGCGCATTAATATCGCGGTGGGGCTGCTGCACCGGCCGCGGCTCGTGTTCATGGACGAGCCAACGGTCGGCATCGATCCTCAAAGCCGTCGCAACATCCTCGACACCGTCAAAACGCTGAACGAGCAGGGCATGACCGTGCTCTATACCACGCATTATATGGAAGAGGCGCAGGAGCTGAGCGACCGTATTGGCATCATCGACCACGGCGAGCTGATCGCCCTCGGTACGCAAGAAGAGTTGTCACAACTGGTGGGCCAGGAGGACGTCGTCGAACTGCGGATCACGGAAATGCAGGTCACTCCGGCGCTGTTGCAGGCGCTGGAGCAGGCGAGCGGCGTGCGGCAGGTCAACGCCGGCGATGGCGCCGTGAGCCTGATTGTCGAGGACGGCCATGCTGCGCTGCCGGAACTCATCGCGACGAGCAACAGGCATGAAGCCCGCGTCACCGGCGTGAGCGTGCGAGAGCCGAACCTGGAGGCTGTTTTCCTGCATCTGACCGGGCGGGCGTTGCGGGATTAGTCGCCGATGAAAAAAGCACTCCTCATCGGCCTCAAAGATCTGATCATCGTCGCGCGCGACCGCACGGCGTTGCTGTTGATGCTGGCGGCGCCTTTTGCGCTTGCCCTAGGACTGGGGTTGGTCACCGGCCGCTTTTCAGGCGCTTCAGAAACGCCCATCGAGGAGATCCCCGTCGTCATCGTGGATCAGGACGGCCAGCAGTTGAGCCAGGCGTTGGTCGAGGTCTTCAACTCGGCTGACGTGGCGACGCTATTGGATCCGGCGGCCGAAAGTGACCCGGCAGCGGCGCGAGCCGCTGTAGACGACGAGCGCGCGGCGGCCGCAGTCATTATTCCCCCCGGGTTTACGGACAGCATTATCCCCCGCGAGGATGGCGTTCCTGGGCCGGTCGTTCCCATTGAGATTTACGCCGATCCCGCGCGCAAGATCAGCAGCAGCGTGGTTCAGGCCGTCGTGCAGCAATTCCTGGCGCGTGTGGAAAGCGGCGTGGTTGCCGGGCAAGTGGCGGTGTCGCAGCTATTGGAGCACAACCTGATCACACCTGAACAGGCGGTAACTGTAGGTCAGAACGTGGGTTTAGACGCGGCTCAGAGCAACGAATCCCTCGTGAACCTGGCAACAGAGACCCTTAGCGGAGAGGACGAGGCGCGCGAATTCGACGTGATGGCCATTCTGGCGCCGGGCTTCGCCGTCTTCTTCCTCATGTTTACCGTCACCAACGGCGGGCGCAGCCTGTTGGACGAGCGCACGGATTGGACGCTGCAGCGATTGCTGACCACGCCCACGTCCATGACGGCGGTGTTGAGCGGCAAGGTGATCGGCATCTTTCTGGCCGGCTTTGCTCAAATGGTGATCCTTATCCTGGGCACGACGCTGCTTTTTGGCCTGTATTGGGGCGATCTGCGGGCGGTAATCGCGCTGATTGCCGCCACCGTTCTCGGCGCCACCGGCTGGGGCATGCTGCTGGCGGCCCTGGCGCGCACGCCCAACCAGGTAAACAGTATCGGCACCGCGCTTATGATCCTGTTTGGTATCCTAGGGGGCAGCTTCGCTCCCAGCGCGAATTTTCCGGCCGCTCTGCAGTCGCTGCGCCTGATCACCCCCAATGCCTGGGCTCTTGACGGGCTTGCCGTGCTCGCCCTGGGCGGTACGATGGTCGACGTTGGCCAAACCATGCTCGCCCTACTTCTCATGGCGCTACTTCTAGGTGGCGTAGCCGTCTTTATCCTTCGACATAAGCAGGTTTTCTTCTAATGGTCAGGCAACTTGCGGCGATCATACGCAAGGACCTTCTCGTCCGTTTTTCCAGCCCATCCGAGCTGCTTTTCTTTATCGTGCTGCCTGTCGTCTTTATCTTGATATTGAGCGGGGCGGCTTTCGGCGACGGCGACGAGGCCGAGACGGTCGTCCCGGTGGTGATGCAAGAGGAAGGTGGATTGGCGGCGCGCCTGCTGGAAGAGCTGGAAGCCGCGCCGTCCGTCGAGCCTCGCGTCGTATCGTTGGAGGAGGCAGAGACGATGGTGTCGGGCGAGGAGGCGCCCGCCCTGCTCGTAATCCCTGCCGATTTTAATGACCGCCTGGCGCGCGGCGAAGAGGTGTCCCTCACCTGGCGCGCGCTTCCCGATAACACCGCCGCCCTGGCTGCCGAACAGACAGCGCGCGCGGCGCTGGACGAGATTGCGCGGGCTTCGATGGTCGTGCAGGCGGCCGTCGCCGCGGCCGAAGCTATCCGGCCGTTCCCCGGCGAGGCGGAGCGACAGGCATACTATGAGCAAAGCC
>JAICPS010000321.1 GCA_025929715.1 Anaerolineae bacterium
GATTATTTTTCACAATTCACGAATTCGGCTGCCGACCTCCGTCTCCCGTCCCTCGTCGCTTGCTGACCTGGGTTCAACCGTCTCCCGTCCCCTCTCAAAAAACACCCCCAGCTTCTCCACCTCATACCCCCGCGGATACGTCCGCATCCGGCGGCGCGTAAACAGATACGGCTTGCGGCGGCGCGGCAGCAGCCGCATGATGCGGCTGCGCAGGCGCAACGTTCCCGTCACCACTTTGCGCACCCACGGCGCCGGCCGCTCAAAGCCCACCGCATCAAGCGTCGCATCGTCAAGAACCGCGTGCAAAAACGGCGCGCCAAAGCGCCTCAGCGGGGGTGGCAGCAACCAGCCCAGCATCATGTCTCTTGACGCCGCCGCAATCTCGTGGTTCGTGTCCGTGTAGCGGTAATGCTCCTTCTCATAGGCTACGTTGAACGCCTCAAACACCTCCAGGGCGTCAGGTATTTCCTTGATATTCATGCGCCGGCCTAACTGCCGCCAATACTCAAAGCCCGCCAGCTTCTCTTTTTCGGTCACCGGGCGCCAGCCGAAGCGGGCGTTCCAACGCAGCGGCTCGAAGACAAAAGTAGAAAGCGTGTACAGAAACTCGTCGTTAGGAATCGTATAATGGCCGTGCATCCGATTCATGCGCCGCAGCGCCGCCCGGCCGCGCGGGCTGTCATAGCCGTTCTCCAAGATCTCCGATATGATCAGGTACGTGTCGTCATAGCGCTTCTGCGTGCGCCTCGTCAATTCGCCCGTACTCGCCAACAGCGGCGTGCCCTTGGCCAGCGCAAACGTGCGAAAAAGCGCCAGCTCAAGCGATCGGGTCGTATCGAACGGGAATTCGTAACAACAGCTCAGAAAAACAATGCGCTGGTGGTCGCGCACCGAGTCTAAACCTTCTATTTCCTTCAGCGCCCAACTCTTCCACATGCTTTCCATCGCCTCACCTTCACTTTCCCGGAAACCCAAGCGTAGCCGGTTTCCGGGAAAGTGCATCTCAACTAAACTTATCCTAGACGAATCGCGGCGACCTGTACAGGTCAAGAACTGTTCATTTTCTGTTCGTTTTTCTCAGCAAAGCACCGATACTTTCGAGAATAGGTACACCCAGGAGGACTTTCCCATGCAGCTACCCGAATCCGCCCGCGCTTTGATTAATTCCGCGACCCACGCCCACCTCGTCACCCTCAACGAAGACGGCAGCCCGCAGGTGACCATCGTCTGGGCCGGGCTCGATGGCGACGATATCGTCGCCGCCCACCTTTACGAGCTCCGCAAAGTGCGCAACATACGCAACGATCCCCGCATCGCCGTCAGCTTCGAGTCCGACACCCGCAGCGCAATAGGGCTGGCAGAATATCTCGTCGTCTACGGCCGGGCGCAGATAGACGAAGGTGGCGCCCCCGAGCTTCTACAAAAACTCGCTCACACCTACCTCGGCCCCGGCGTCAAATTCCCCACCATCGAAAACCCCCCGCCCGGCTTCATCACCCGCATC
The DNA here is from genome assembly GCA_025929715.1 of Anaerolineae bacterium. Lineage (GTDB taxonomy): Bacteria > Chloroflexota > Anaerolineae > Promineifilales > Promineifilaceae > JAAYYY01. Next base: position 1,505 of record JAICPS010000321.1, read on the forward strand.
AAAGTAGACCGCTTCACCGGAGTTGGGCCGTGGACGGGGCGGGTTGTTTGACCACCCGCACCCACACCAGCGCCTACGATATTTTTGCCAGTCCAACTCACCCTCCAACAGCGCACGCCATACCTGTTCCGCAGTCGGTTCCGCAGCCACGGGAATCCTCCATTCCACCGCCGTGAATCCATGCACAGTGCAGCGTGCGGGCTCAATTGTGAACAATATAAAGCAAGATGGGAGGAGAACTCAATCTCTCGCCCGCAACTCCCCTTCTGTCCCCGCCGGCTTCAGCCACAGCGACGCCTGCGCCGGTTGGATCGTCTCATCCACCACCCCCATCAGCCGCGCCGCCAATTGGTCCAGATCGGCCTCGTCGCGGGCAGTGGCGGCGAACGCCGCCAGCGTTTGCGCCGCGTCGTACTTGCGGCGATAGAAACGGCGGTCAATTACGGCCTGCACGCGCGCCTGCATGGGAACGAACAGCGCGGCGATGGCCAGCGTAGAGACGACAGTGGCCAACTCGGATTGGTTCTGCCCCGTCGCCACGCGAATTACGCCTTGCAGCAGCACCACACTCCCGAAATACACCAGCGCCAGTAGCGCGGTCAGCGCCGAATAGACCAGCGTGCGCCGGATGAGGACGTCGATGTCCCACAGCCGGTAGCGGAAGACGGCGATGGCCACGCAGATGGGAAAGATCGCGGCGACCAGGGCATAGACCGGCCGACTGGCCAGAAGGAAATAGACCCGCGCCAGACTCGGCTGGCCGGGCGGAAAAACGACGGAGGTAAATAACCAGTAAACCAGGCCAAATACGACAGTCATCAAGCCGAAGCCCATCCACTTCATTTGCTGCCGCTGCCCGGGGCTGGACCGCCGCTGGTAACGGTAAACCAATGAGTAGACGGCAACTATCGAATAGCCCGCCAACAATACCAGCGCCAGCAACATCGGCGCCCACCCTAGGACTACAATCAACATCCCCACCATCGTGAACCCCAGCACCGGCGCCGTCCAGCGTGGTCTGAATCGACCGTCGGGAAAAACGTAGATGAGCAAGAGGATGGCCAGATAGGTCGGTCCCTCCACAGCCCCGATCAGCGGGCGCCATTGCGCTTGCGTGCTTTCCAGCACGCCGTTCGCGGCGCTAAACACCGCCGCGCCCAGCAGCAGCAGCGTCAGAGAGAGAAGCAGCGCCAGCCAATCATCAGATTTTCGCCAGAAGATTACGACGGCTATGGCGATGTAAGCCAGATTGGAAAGCAGGTTGAAGGCGGACCCCACGCCGCTAAACAGGCCAACAGGCAGCCCTGCAGCCTCGATCAGCGCCAGGTCTTCGGCGTTCAGGGCTGTCGGATCACACTCCACTTCCGGCCGGTCACACACTAGCGGTGGCTCACGTAACTCTGCCACGTTGCCCGCAACAAACAAAACCAGCGCCAACAGCGCCAGCCCCACCCACGCCGCCCGCGCCACCGCGCGCGCTGGGCTGCGTAGATGCGTATTTGATTCAGGTTGCGCAAAGGTGGTCATCTCGTCAGATTATAGCATGTTCTGCAGTGCAGATAAGAGCCATCGCATCGAATTTTTCCGAGAATTGCCGTCCGCCGTCTCCCGTCCCTCACACATGCTGATCCACAAGCACCGGGTTCCCGTCCGGATCGATGATGATGAAATGGGCAGGCCCCGTCGTGCTTTCATCCGCCTCACTCGCGAACTCCATCCCTTGCGCCTTCAGTTCGCGCTGAATCTCCCGTACGTCCGTAAACGACTCCAACGCCTGGGCATCCTGGTCCCAGCCCGGATTAAACGTCAAGATATTCTGTTCAAACATATCTTGAAAGAGACCAATCTTAGTCAAACCGTTCGCCATGATCAGCCAATTCTGTTCGATGTCGCCGCCAAATACCTCAAAGCCAAGCTGCTCATAAAACGCCTTCGATGCTTCAATATCCTTGACCGCCAGGCTAATAGAAAATGCGCCGAGGTCCATTTTTCTCTCCTTTGCATTGCATTCGGTTCAGCAGGCACCAAACGCCTCCTTTCCGTCGTCGTGAATCAATGCTCAGTGTAGCGAGCGGGCTCAGTTGCAGCCAGTATAAAGCAAGATGTGCGGAGAACTCAATATGCCCTCGCCGACCGTCCGCCAGCCGTCGTCCGCCCTACCCCATCCGCCCCAACAAATAACGCACTTCCTGCACAAAATCCCCCGGCCGTAACACCACGATCTCCGGATGTCCCGGCTTATAGTCGTTTACATTAAATGTAATCAGCCAGGGACACTGTTCCCGCACCGCGGCTACTAGAATAGGCAGATCTTTCTCATGCGCCCGACCCTCATGCTCCAGCATCGCTTCACTCGTTGGATCAGGCACAACCTGCAGACAGCGCTGCACCAACATGCGAAATGCCGGCATCGCCCGCGACATTTTCGCCTGTAAGTTACCCTCGACTTCCCCGATTACCTGCTCCGACGCCAACGCTTCAATCAGCGTAATCTCTGCCATGCGAAGCACCACTAGGCTGGCGCCTTGCTGCGACGGTGAGGCAGCGCCCGCAAATAAGACGTCGGCATCTACAAAAACTCGCGGCCTTCGTGGCTCACTTGCCCTCGTCACGAGCGCCACGCCCTAGGTGATACCGCGCACGCTGCTCGCGCAAACCTTCTAAAAGCTCCTCCATCGTCACGCCCGCCTCCTGACGCACGCGCTCGATCTCCCGCGCCAACTCCGGAACCATCGGAACCATCGGCGTCAACACAAAAATACCATCCAGGTCCACCAACTGAAAAGTGTCCCCGGCCTGAATACCATACTTCTCTCGTAGCGTCGCCGGAAGCGTCAGCGTCCCCCGCTGTCGTACCTGCACTTGTTCGCTCATAAATACCTCGCCACGTATATTACGATGCCACTATTTTCACTGAAAATCAGCTATTACAGAATTTCAGTATATTGTACTATCTTCCGAGTTTGTTACCAAATAATGATGAATATTGCCGGCTGGCATGAATAGCGATTCCTGGAACCTATACGATGAACACGCTGAAAATAGACTATCCACCCGAAGTATTATGGGCGCTGACCAATTCGAGACCGAAGGACAGGTATTTCAATGCCCGGCTCTCGACCTGGCGCCTCGGCCACTCTCCCCTCCAATTTTACACACCACCCCCCACCCGCTATAATCCCAACCAATCATTCCTTTCGTGTTGCAGTCCGGGCGGTCGCAAGCACTGATTCGCTCCAACAGACAGGGGAAAGCCACATGCTAACCATAAAGAAGCGCCATCGGGCTAAGCCGCTGGCATGCTCATTCCTCATCGCGCTAAGTGCCATCATCACCATACTATTCACTCTGAAACACGCCACACCCGCTGAGGCAAGTCAGGAGCCGCCGATCATCACAACACCTCATCCGGCCTTCACTTCCTGCGCCGAGGTAACCGAGATTCCGCAGACCGAATGTGAGGCCCTGGTGGCGCTGTACAACAGCACCGACGGCCCCAACTGGATCTACAATATTGATTGGCTGCAAACGACGACCCCTTGCGACTGGTACGGTGTGACTTGTTCGGCGGGACATGTGTTCGGCGTGATTCTCCATAGCAACGCGTTGAGCGGTACGATCCCTGCGCAGATAGGTAACCTGCCTGAACTGGACTATCTGCAGATAGGCGATAACCAACTGACTGGCCCTATCCCACCCGAGTTGGGAAACCTCTCCAAAATGAATGCCCTGGAACTGTCCTTCAACGAACTGACCGGCCCCATCCCCGTCGAGTTCGGCAATCTCTCCGACATGGTGGTGTTATCTATGCGCGGCAATTTCCTCACCGGCCCCATCCCCCCGGGCTGGTCAACCTCGCCGATTTGGAAGGCCTGCTCTTGAGTGACAATCAGCTGACGGGCGCTATCCCGCCCGGATTAGGGAATCTCTCAAGCCTGGAAGTCCTCGCCCTGGAGAGGAACCTGCTGACCGGCCCATTCCCCGCCGAGCTGGGCAACCTTTCCGGCCTGGCATTCTTGGGCCTGTCTTCAAACCAATTGACGGGCACCATCCCGGCCGAAATTGGCAACCTCACCAACCTCACCGATCTTCTTCTCGACAACAACGCACTTCGCGGCGAGATCCCCACCACCATCACTAACCTCGTCA
>JAICPS010000432.1 GCA_025929715.1 Anaerolineae bacterium
CGGCTCGTAGGCCAGCTCCAGCCGGAAAATGCTGTAGGCGACCTCTTGCAGGTAGAGCCGGTTGCCGTCGCGCAGATAGCGGTAGTGGATGCTGTTGCCGGCTGCATCCTGCTCTTCGTCTAAGGCCCAGGCGAAGACGCGGCCGTCGTGCATCTCGCGGCTCTCGTCCGAGCGGCCGAAGAAGAGGGTGCGGCCGTCTCCGGTGCGCACGCGCCAGCCTTGCGCCAGCCGCTGGATGTGCCAGAAGCGCGTTTCTGTCTGGGCGCGATAGCGGGCGCCGCCGACGGGCACCAGGATTTCAGCCCCGCCGATGGCGAAGGTGTCCTCGTCGTCGTCATAAAGCGGCAGGCCACGGTCGGTGCGCCGCTCGATGCGCAGCGTATTTAGGCGCCAGCCGAGGCCGAAAGGGCCGTTGCCGGCGCCGGTGGCGTAGGCCAGCGAGAGCGAAGGACGCAGTTCGTTGGGTCCCTGCGGCAGGCGCAGGGGGATGGCGTAGCTGCCGCTGCCGCGCACAAAGTCTGGCTGGAAGCGGTCTCCCAGCGGGGCCACGCCTCCCCCACCCTGGGGCAAGGCGGACAGTCCGGGTGCGACGCCAGAGGATTCGCGCATGATTAAATCGCCTCCGGCAGGTACTCGAAGCTGTATTCAAGGCCCACCTGCACGTTGTAGACGCGATCCGGACGTACGGAGCCGTTGTCCATCACCGGCGCGCCGCCGACGACGGCGACCTGCCATTCGGCCAGGGGATCCGCGCCGATAAGCCCGGCAATGGCGGCGTCATCGGTGGAGATCACGCCCTCGGCATCGGTGGTGACCACACCGTCAACGCCGTTGGGGCCGGCGACGCGCAAATCAATGCCAGCAGGGTCTACACCTGGCGCGGGCTGCACGCGGAAGTAGACCGCGTTGATGGTGAAGTTGTGCTGGTTGGCGGGCATTTGGAAGCGCGTGAGCGTGAATTGCGCCGCGCCGTGCTGGTAGTAGGCGTACCAGGCGTCGGGAAAAGTGTAACGCAGGCTGTAGGTGGTCAAGGTGGCCAGCTCGTCGGGGCGCAGCGGCCGGTTGAGCACATTGGCGCGCAGCTCCTGGTCGTACATCGCCGTGTAGTAAATGACTAACTGCACGTCAAAGATGCGCGTGAAGTCGAAGTTGTTGCCGCGGCGCGGCAAGTGCAGCTGCCAGGTGGCGCCAACGCCAAAGCCCTGGAAAAGGCCGCGCACGCCGGTCTCGGCCTGGTAGACGAAGGCGTCGTTGCGCAGGATGTACTCAGAGAGGGCCATGGTGTCCACCTGATGCACGCGCTCGGCGGTCGTGCCGTCCCGGCGCCGGTAACGGGTGACGCCGCCGATGGTCAGCGTGCCGTTGACGCCGCCTTCGGGCAGCGCGCCGATGAACTGCACCTCGACGGCCTCGATGCGCTGGGCAAACGTGCCCGGATGGCGGCGGTCGAATTCGTAGAGATCCGTTTCCAGGCTCAGCAAGCCGGTGTTCAGGAACTCCTGGAACTGGGCCGGGAAATCGGCCGAGACGGAAATGACGTCCTTGATGCGGCTGCTCTTGCGCGTCTTATTGGTGATGGCATGATAAGTAAAGGAATCGACGTCTTGCAGCAAGCTGTCGCCGCCCAGCAGGCGGCTATCTTCGTCTGGGCCGGCGTTGGCCAGGCCGTGGCCGTAGTCGTTCTTGACGATCTTTAGCTCCGTGTCATTTTCGAAGTTGTAGGCGCGCTCCATGAGCTTGGCAATGCGGATGGCACGGAAGAGGTAGGAACTGGCAATGTCACGCATCACGCCGGCCATCTGGTTCCAGGTATCGGGTGTAAAGAATTCGTCGTCGAACGCCTGTAGCGCGGCGGCGGCGAACTGCACGCGCTGCAGCGCGGCCTGGTAGGCAATTTCGGCGGCGGCCGTGCGCCGCCGCGCCGAGTCGAGCTGGTCCTGGGCGACGGTGATCGCCTGGGTCAGCTCGTTAATGTTATCCTGCATCTTCTCCAGCTCGTACGCCTGCGTTTTGCGACCGGCCCAGAGGGTATAGGCCGCGGCGAGCTTGCCGCGCGGGCCAGAGATGCTTTCACCGCGGGCCAGCTTGTCGGCCAGCTCGCTGATCTCGCCGTACCAGGAGTCCTCACCCATGCCCTGGGCCTGCGCGGCGGCCTGAGCCCAGATCTGCGCGGAGCTGGCCGCCTGGTAGGCGTTGCGCTGGTCGACGGCGTTGTTGCGGCGCTGTGTGGCCAGGGTCAGCGCGTTCTGCGCGGCCGATTCGTCTTCCTGGGCTCCCAGCCACTGCTGGAGGCGGGCTTCGGCTTCGGCCTGGGCCATGGCGCTGGTGGCCTCCAGGTCGCGGCGCGTCGCAGCCTCCGCCTCTTCACGCATCTTGAAGGTGACGAACTCGCGCTCGGATTGAACGGCTTGCTGGGCAAAACCGCGGGCCACGCTCTGCAGATATTCGAACGTATGAATCGGCGAGAGCGTGAGCGCGTAGAAGTCGAGCCCGTCGAGGATTTGCTGGAGGTACTCGAAGGCCGTCAACACATTTGTGGCAATTTCCCAGTTGACTTCCGGCAGGGGACGGGCCATCAAGTTCTCGATAAGTGTCCGCGCGGCGTCGGCGGGATTTTTCAGCGCCGCGGTCTCGTAGAGGAAGCTGGCGGGAACGTGAGCGTCGGTGGTAATAAGCTTTTCGTACTGCTCGCGCGCGGCGGGCAGATCTTCTTGCTTATAAAGGGCGTGGCCCCACTCCAGGGCGTTGCGCGCAATGCGCAGCCAGAGAATGTTGGCTTCCACGGTGAGATTCAGATGGCTGTAGTTTGCAGCCGTCAGGTAATTGGCCTGAGCCTGGGCGTACTGCCCCAACTGATGGTACATGTCTCCAATTTTTAGCAGCAGGGCGTACGAATAGAGGTGCATCAGGTAGAAGGCGGTCGAGGTGGGGCCCGGCAGCGTAAGCTCCACGTCGGCGAAGCGCTGCGCATCGCGGCGGCGCGCGTAAACCCCCTCCAGCAGATCGACAGGCGTCACCTGCGCGCTGCCGCCAATCGTGAAACTCGCCAGGTTCTGGCCTATGGGGACGCTGACCTGCCAATCTTTGTTCACGCGCTTGCGGTCGGCCTCGCCGAGCAGCGGCAGCATGCCCCAGGCCTCATCGCGGCCGGGAAGCCGGTAGCTGACTGCCCCGCCTTCCATGTCGGCAATCGGCTGCAGCGAATCGAGGTCGTGGTCGACAACCACCTCATCGCCGGGCCGGATGATGATGCTGCCCGGCCGCGGCAGGGTGGGTAACTCGAAGGTCGTGGGCAGGGCAGCCGTGGCGCCGTTGGCGCGCAGATTTTGTTCACCGTATAGAATGTCGGCCGCCGCCTGGAACAGCTCCTGGGCCTGGTCGTGATTGCCCAATTGCTGGTAACTGACGCCGCCCAGGTGTAGCGCCTGCGCCTCGCCGATTGTGTCACCACTGACCAGAAAATGGCGTCGCGACAATTGCGTCGTTTCCAGGGCGCGCTCGCTCTGGCCCGCCTGTAGCTGGGCCGCCGACAGATTTAGCGTCAGCGCGCCGAGCAGGGCCGGATCTACCTCCTGTTCCTGTACATCTTGCAGGGTGGACTCCAGTAGCGCGGTCGCCGTTTGCGCCTTGCCCTGGCTCATGAGCGCCAATGCTTGTTCGCTGGCGCGCTGGACGGCCTCGTCACCGGCAACAATCTCACGATACCCTTCGCGGGCATATAAGGCGACCTCTCTGCCAATCGGCGGCGCCTGGACGCCGACCGGCGGCGCGGTTGGCACGTGGCTGGGACGATTCATGTCGAGAATGGCAGCCGTGGCCTGCAGCAAGCTGTTCTCAAGCTCGGCGGTGGCAGGCAGGATATGCCCGACGCGGTCGTTAACGTAGTAGGGGACGTCGAACGGCGGATATAGAATCTTGTAGATCAGCGCCCGCGCCTCCTTGAACTTCTTCAAGGCCGGATCATATTTGCGCCCACGCGCGAGGCGGTCGCCCTCGGCAATGGCCAGCTCGATCTGCATCATCTGGAGCTGCAACTCCGTCTGCGCGGGCGTCTGCATATCGGCGACGATGAGGTCGATGTCGCGCGTCGTGGTCCAGGCGCTGCTTAATACCATTTCATAGTTGTGGAAAGGCATGGGGGAACTCCAGTTTATTTGAATAGACGTTATTTGAATAAACGAGGAATTTGGGGGAATTCCGGTGTGGAGGGGAGGCAAGGGGCAAGTTTGCAAGGGGCAGCGTGTGGAGGTGTGGCGGTGTGGCGGATAGGTGGTGATTAGCGGACG